>SXKJ01000263.1 GCA_005778115.1 Planctomyces sp.
CGTTCTGGCGTGCGGGGCGGCGTCAGCCCCCACGGTCCTGTGGCAAATGCACCGAGGGGCTGACGCCGCCCCGCTCGCCGGTCCCTTTCGTGCCACTACGGGTGACGCTTGACCCGCCGCACGATTCGCTCCCAAGATGAATCGTCGCCTGCGCCAAAATTCTCACTCGTGGAGTTCGCCATGATTCGATCACTCTGGCCCTGTGGATTGCTGAGCCTGCTCGCCGTGCTTGCGACGGGTTGCGAGCCGAAATCGTCGTCACCGCCGGATACTGCACCGACTCTGACCGCCGAACGTAGTTCCGAATCAAACTCTTCCAGCAAAGAAGCCGACATGAACTCCTCTGCCCGCGTTGTCCGTGAAAGACTCAATGACGAAGCCGATGGCAAACAACTCGAGCAATTCGTGCTCACGAATAAGAACGGCTTGCGAGCCGTCGTGCTCAACTTGGGCGGAATCCTCGCCTCCGTCGAGACACCGGACCGCACCGGTAAGCTCGACAACATTGTGTGTGGCTTCTCACCCAACAACGAAAAGTTCCTGAAGAACCCGCCGTACTTCGGAGCCATCTGCGGACGCTACAGCAATCGAATCGGCAAAGGACAATTTACGCTCGATGGAACCGAGTACACGCTCGCCAAGAACAACAACAACGCGAATCATCTGCACGGCGGCGTGAAGGGCTTCGACAAATACATCTGGGACGCCGTACCTGTTCAGGGCGATGGCTGGGCTGGCGTGAAACTGACGCTCATCAGTCCCGATGGCGACGAAGGCTATCCCGGCACGTTGACCTCGGTCGTGACCTACAAGCTGACCGACAAGAACGAACTCCGCATCGAGTACTCGGCAACCACCGACAAAGCCACGCCGCTGAACCTCACGAACCACGCCTACTGGAATTTGAAAGGCGCGCGAGCGGAGAGCGGCACGGTGCTCGACCACGTCATTCATTTGAACTGTGACAGTTACATCGCCGTCGATGACGAATCGATCCCAACCGGCAAGCTCACCGCCGTCAAAGACGGCGCCCCGATGGACTTCACGAAAGCGAAGCCGATCGGCCAAGACCTCGGCAAGCTGACGAACGACCCGCAAGGCTACGACCACTGCTGGGTCATCAACGGCGGAGGCGATTCGACCAAAGCCCCAGTGCTCGCCGCCGAGATCCGCGAACCCACGACCGGCCGCGTGATGCGGGTCCTCACGACCGAACCTGGCGTGCAGTTCTACACCGGCAACTATCTGCCCGGCACACCCGACGTGAACGGCTTCGCCAAACACGGCGGCTTCTGCCTGGAAACCCAAAAATTCCCGGACTCACCCAACCAACCGTCGTTCCCATCTTGCATCCTCAAGCCCGGCGAAACCTATCGGCAGATGACAGTGCATGAGTTCGCGGTGGAGTGAGCCGCCGCTGTTGGTTACAAGAGGCTCACGCCGATTCCAGCGAGGATGTCCACGATGTCACAGACCGTTGCTGTCAATTTCCAGATGCCCGATGACATGGCGGATTTCCGTTTGCCGGCGGGAGTGAATGCTCGCTTGCAGTTGTTGCTCGACAAGCAAGATCGCGGCGAGCGTCTTTCCGTGGCGGAACGAGCGGAGGCTGAGGGACTCGTGAATCTGGCCGAGTTCCTCACGATCTTGCGTATGCGTGCCGAACGAGCCGTCCGTCCGAAGGCGAAACGGCGATGAGCGGTATCCCTGCGGCATTACGTCGGCTGGTCGTTCAGCGAGCCAACGGACGCTGCGAATACTGCGGCCTCGCTCAAGTCGGGCAAGAGGCCACCTTTCACATCGACCCCGTGAGTGCCGATGGCCCGACCACCGAAAGCAATCTCGCGCTGGCCTGCACGTCTTGTTCGCTTCGGAAAGAAGCTCGTCGCACGGCGGTTGATCCCCAGACAGGACGCAAGGTCTCGCTGTTCCATCCGCGCCGCCAGCGATGGCTGGATCATTTTCGTTGGGAGGGCATGACGGTCATCGGCCTGTCAGCCACCGGCCGAGCCACCGTGTCAGCGTTGACGATGAACCGTCTGTCGATTCTCGTCATTCGCGAAGAAGAAACGGATCGTGGTCGGCATCCACCGCCTGTCGAGTAAGTTTCAATGAATTATCCGAAGTGAGGCCATCATGCTCTACAAACTGAAGCAAGGCGGGAACAAGACGACCTTCGTTCGCTTGAACGCGACGAGCATGGCAGACGAAGGCCTCTTGGAAAGCCAGATGGAACAGTGGCTCGCCGACAATCCCACGGCTGTTCTCCCCGAAGCCGAAGGAAGAGTGCTCGTGATTTCTCAGGAGAATCCATTCAAAAACGTGACGGATATCCTGGCGATCGACTCTCAGGGCAATTTGCTCATCATCGAAGTTAAGCGAGGCCAAAGTCCGCGCGATGTCATCGCTCAGGCGTTGGAATATGCGTCCGACGTGGCGGATTGGAATTACGAACGATTGAACAAGACAGCGATCCAGTATTTCGCTCGACGCAACTTGGGTTTTAAGTCGCTTCTCGAAGCCTTTTCTGCGGAGTTCGACATCGCGCAAAAAGACTTGTCCGAGTCGCAGTTCAATCAGCAACAACGTGTCTTTGTCGTTGGCGAGAGTATTGACGAGAAGCTTCAACGCACAGCGCGATGGTTGCTGAGGCATGGTGTTTCAATTTCTTGTGTGAGCTACACGCTGTTTTCCGACGACCAATCGGGTGAGTTCTTCTTGGATTTCAATGAGGAAGTGCGAACAAACGAATTGGCAGGTGGAGGTCGGACAGTACGAACCTCGTCACAACGACCCACTGAAGCCGAGGCTGTTGGGCGTCTTAACGATGGCATCAAGGTGATTTATCAATCATTGAAGAATCGTGTATTGGGATTCGGACAGGACGTCACGATATACGCGACACGAGATACGCTTATCTTTAAGTCCGCTCGTGTCTTTGCGGAGATTTTCGAGGCGGGTAGAGGTACGAAGCTTGTCTTTCGTGTTCGACCAGAGGGGTTCCAAATCGCGGGAAAGGCTAGCGAGATTGTTCATGGTGTTTTGGTAAAGCGAGTTCCGGACAGCTATGGTTGGTCCGTGAATCACGAGTTTGAAGTAACTGGGGCGACCGACCTGGATGCCGTTGGAAAGCTTTTGCGGCAGTCGTACTACGGAGCCAATCGGAAGTCGTGAGTGATTGGTCGGCGAAAGCCGACTGATGAACTTGGAAGACAGGCGAGTGAGTTATGCGACCTCTTTGGATCATCACGTTGCTGATCGTTGCTGTCGCCTCGGCGGACGAGCCGCTTGCCGAACCGCCGATCACCCACTCCGATCGCAGCCATTGGGCGTTTCAGCCACTCAATCGGCCAACTCCGCCAGCAGCGCAAAACGCGAACTGGTGCCGCACGGCGATTGATCGGTTCATCTTCGCTCGGCTCGAAAAGGAAAAGCTGGAACCAGCCGGTGAGGCCGACCGAGCGACTCTGTTGCGGCGGGTTTGCTTTGATCTGACGGGGCTGCCGCCGAGTCTTGAGCTTCAGGATGAAGTCTTCGCCGACGAAGCGGCTGATTGGTACGAGCGGTTGGTGGATCGGCTGCTCGCGTCGCCGAGTTACGGGGAGCGGTGGGCGCAGCACTGGCTCGATGTCGCTCGCTTCGCGGAGACCGATGGGTTCGAGCACGATCATGTGCGGCCGAACGCTTGGCGGTTTCGCGATTGGGTGATCGACGCTCACAACCGCGACCTGCCGCTCAACGAGTTCATCGGCTTGCAGTTGGCCGGCGACGAACTGCGGCCCGGCGACGAGTCCGCGCTGATCGCGACCGGCTTCCTCTTCTGCGGGCCGGACATGCCCGACATCAACCTGCAAGAAGAACGGCGGCACACGTTTCTCAACGACATGACCGGGACAGTCAGCTCGGTGTTCCTCGGCTTGCAGATGGGCTGCGCGGCGTGCCACGACCACAAGTACGACCCGATCAGCCAAGCCGACTTCTACCGCCTGCGAGCCTGTTTCGACGTCGAACAGTTGTTCGAGACACATCCGCAACTTGGCCAAGTGATGCGCGAGAAGTCTTCCAAGACACCGGTCAGCCGCTTGTTCGAGCGGGGCGACTTCCGTCGCCCAGGCCCGGCCTTGCAGGCGGCGTTTCCGCGCATCGCGAATCCAATGAACGATGCGGTGGCTGCTCCGTCCGACGATGCGAAGTCGAGCAGACGGCGCACGTCATTGGCCAACTGGCTTACTCGCGCAGACAACCCATTAGCGACTCGCGTGCTGGTCAATCGCATCTGGCAAGGACACTTCGGGAAGGGTTTAGTTTCCTCATCCAGCGACTTCGGAGTCATGGGTGCCGCGCCGACGCACGAAGACTTGCTCGACTGGTTGGCGACCGAATTACCACGACTCGACTGGAGCCGCAAGCGACTGCATCGGCTGATCGTCACGTCGAGCGTCTATCGTCAGGCATCCGCAGTCGTAGATCGGACGCCTACGTCCGATCGCCCGGACGTAGGCGTCCGGGCTACAGAATCACTGCTCGAACACTTCCCACGCCGCCGGCTAGACGGCGAGGCGATTCGCGACGCACTGCTTGCGGCCAGCGGAGAACTCAATCGCCAACCGGGCGGACCGGGATTCCGACCGCCACTGCCCGACGAACTCGTCCGCACGTTGCTCAAAAGCCAATGGCCGGTCACACCGGAGGCGGATCAGCATCGGCGTCGCAGCGTCTACTTGTTCGCTCGCCGCAATCTGCGATACCCGCTTTTCGAGGCGTTCGACAAACCGGATAGCAACGCCAGTTGCCCGCGCCGCAACGTCTCAACGATCGCTCCGCAGGCGTTGTTGCTGCTCAACGCGGACGATTCGGTCGTGGCTGCTCAACGACTGGCTGCACGCATCGAACAACAAACTGGCTCCGACCGCCGCGCAGCGGTGGAGTTGGCTTATCGCCGCATTCTCAATCGCAAGCCGACCGCTGACGATGTTCGCGACGCCGAACAGTTTCTAACCTCCGATTCCGCGCTGGCCGATCTCTGCCTCGCGCTGTTCAATCTCAATGAGTTTGTGTACCTCGACTAGCCGCCATCGCAAACAACCCACTGAGCTTGCCTCAGTGGCTCGCGGGCTTTTGCACTACGCCATTGCGACTTGATACCGTCTCGCGCATAGTGCAAAAGCCCGCGAGCCACCGACACAAGGTCGGTGGGGGGGGGCTCGAATTCTTCCAAAGGACCGCCATGTACGACCGCCAGAAATTGATTGAATTGTTTCACAAACGAGCCCTCAAGTTCGGTGACTTCACGCTCGCCAGCGGCAAGAAGTCGAGCTACTACCTCGACGGCAAGCAGATCACGTTGCACTCGGAAGGACTGCGGCTGGTCAGCGAAGGACTCCTCGATCTGCTTAGCGATGTGCAGTTCGACGCGATCGGCGGCATGTCGATCGGAGCGGACCCGATCATCGGCGGAGTGCTCGTCGCAGCGGCGGCTCGCGGGCGCGAACTGTGCGGCTTCCTGGTCCGCAAAGAGCCGAAGGGTCACGGCACGAACAAGTACGTCGAAGGCCCGGTTGTCCCTGGCATGAAGGTGGTCATCATCGACGACGTCGTCACGACCGGCGGCAGCGCGCTGCAATCGGTCGATCGCATCGTCGAGTTCGGCTGCGAAGTCGTCCAAGTCGTCGGCATCGTCGATCGCATGGAAGGGGGAGCCAAGAACTTCGCCGAACGCCGCCTGCCATTCCGCTCGC
>SXKJ01000264.1 GCA_005778115.1 Planctomyces sp.
CCAGTAGGTTCGGAAACTTCGCCGGCAGAACGACCGGCTCCAGGTTGCGTTGATCGTAGGTCGGGATGAAATCGACCGTGTCGCGATCGAGATCGTGCAGCATGTCGGCGGCGGGTCCGGCCAGACGTGCTTCGGTGTAACGCATGGCGGCGGGAGGCATGCCGGCCAGCGAGCCGAAGTTCCCCTGCTTATCGACCAGCGTCTCACGCATGTTCCAGTTCTGGGCCATGCGGACGAGCGTCGGATAAACCGAGCCTTCACCATGCGGGTGATAGTTACCGCTGGTGTCGCCGCAGATCTTCGCGCATTTGACTCGGCCAGAGTTCGGGCCGAGGTTCAGATCGTTCATTGCGACGAGAATACGTCGCTGAGACGGCTTCAACCCATCGCGGACGTCAGGCAGCGCGCGGCTGATGATGACGCTCATCGCGTAGGTCAGATAGCTGTTGCGAATCTCGTCCTCGATCGCGAGCGGGACGATGTTTCCTGTGAAGCCCGGAGGGAGGATATTGTCGCCAGCACCTGTCTCCGGTGGCTGTTCTTCGTGACCGTCGGCCAACTGGGCTACTCCTGTCCAAGATTCGCGAAAACGCCTGCGTGCAGCGGCCCTCGTGGCCCCGGAAAATCATCCGGCAGACGGCCTCAAAACGAGCGGTTTCAAGGCGGGCGAATGGTAGTGGAACAGGCTTGCCCGAACAACGAACGGTGCAGCGTTCGGAAAGGGATAAAACAGCGATTTAGGACGACGACACCAATACAAATTGGCAAGCGGGGCGGCGTCAGTCCCTCGGTGCGTTTACGACTCAACCGGGGGGCTGACGCCGCCCCGCTCGCCAGAATGATGAGATCAAATCGTCGATGACGGCACGACCATGTTGATGGGTATAACTCGCGAACTGCCCGTGTCGCGGAGCGCGCCGTCCAGCGCCTGGCGGAGTGATTCTCCCAGGCCGTGCTCACGGATGCTGCGGAGTTTCGGGATGATGCGTTGGAAAGCTTCGATAATGCGCGGATCCCACTGCTCACCAGCGCCGCCGATTAGGATGGCTTCGACGCGATCGGGAGCGAGCCCCTGACGGTATGGGCGAGTGGTGCTCATCGCGTCGTAGCTATCGGCCACGGCGATGATGCGGGCGATGCGTGGAATTTGTTCGCCCGCCAGTTTCATCGGATAGCCGTCGCCGTCGTAGCGTTCGTGATGATGCAGCACACCGGGCAGGAGGCTGCTGATCTGATGCAGGTCTTGCAGAATCGCGTGGCCAATCTGGGGATGCTGTTGAATGTGCTGCTGCTCTTCGGCCGTGAGCGGGCCATGCTTGCAGAGCACCTCGTCCCGAATGCCGATCTTGCCGACATCGTGCAGCAGGCCGGCCAGGTAGATGTCGCTGAGCTCATCCTCTCCGAGGTTCAATTCGCGGCCGAGCTCCACGGCGATGCGGGCGACTCGTTCGCTGTGCCCGTAGGTGTAGGGATCTTTGGCATCGACCGCCGACGCCAGCGAGCGAGTCAGGCCGACGAGCAGATCTTTGAGATCCTGATAACGGTCACTGGCTTTGTTGAGCAACCCGATCAATGCGGCAAACGGAGCCATCGCCGCGGCATCCGCGTTACAGAACGAAGCCTGTCGATCTGAGCCGCGTTTATTCACGGCGATCAACCATCCGAAGGCCCGGCCCGACGGGACCGTCATGACCAGCACACTGCCGAGGTGTGAGAAGCCCGCGCCCCACGACGCATCCGCCACGCGCGGGCAGAGTAACAGACCGGTGTCACGCAATTCCGTCGAGCGACGCAGCGCTTTGACCAAATCGCGAATGTCGTCATCCGCCAGCACTGCTTCGCCGCGTGTTTGCATGCCCTCCAAACTGCTCGGCACCCAGATCAGCGATTCAGCGTCGATGAACGGTATCGCGGCGGCCAGAATTTTGTGGAGGTTCGAGCCTGGCTCGCGATGAATCCTCAGGTGGCGGATCAGTCGTTCAAGCGTCAGGTTCAATTCCCAGGCAGACTTCAGTTGCCGTTTGAGTTCATCCTCCGCCGCCCGTTGCGAGCGAAGCCATTCGACTTGCAGTAGCCGATCCAGCACGGCTTGAGCCCAACATTCCAGCCGTCGTTGTTCTTCAGCGATGTCGTCAGGGTCGTTTCCGATACGAGCCAAAACACTTTCCGCGACCAGCGTCACATCGCCCAGGACAAACGGAACTCGTAATCGACACTTGCCGTTGGGTCGGGGCGTCACCTGTACCTTTCGGCCGCCGACCAAGCCGGCGAACGTGCCGACATTGTCGGAGAGGTATCGCACATCGCCATTCGGTTCTGTCTCCGGCCACAGGCGCGTCGCCGTCGAAGCCTCGAAGACTTGGAACGGAACGCGAAACTCTTCGTGCAAGACCGTGGCAGTGGCTTTCGCGTGTTGAGCAAGTTTGGTCATGGCGTGTCTCGTAATAGTCTTGGCGAGCGGGGCGGCGTCAGCCCCACGGTTCTATAAGTTCGTGCGCGAGAGGGGGGGACTGACGCCGCCCCGCTCGCCTAATGTTTCATCAGGAGTCGTTCAAATTCCGGGTGTTGCCGAATGGCTTTCAAATCGTCATCGGCCGCGGCGTGTTGTCCGTAGCCGTTTGCGAGCGCCTGACGCAGCAGGCGAATCGATTCGTCGGCCGCTTGGCGAGCGGAGACGGGAGTCGGTGCTTGTTCGGCGGCCAGCGCGGTGACGCAGGCGGCGGCGTATAACGTCGCTCCCGATTTGGGAGCGGCTTGCAACGCCGTGTTGATCTCAGTGAGCGACTCGGTGATGCGATTCAATCGTGCGAGCAAGATCGCGCGAAAACGGCGGGCCTCGCCGAAGCTAGGCCGTTGGTCGAGGGCTTGAGCAAACAGCTCGGCGGCCCGTTCCAGACGATTCGCATTCGCGGCGAGCAGTCCTCGGCCGTACAAGGCCTCGGGATACCTCGGATCGTCAGAGGGAATGCGTGCAAAGGCTTTGTCCGCGTCGCCGGGCCGGCGAGCGGAGACGGCAAAGCCATAAGAGCAGAGCAACTGATGCTGCTGAGTCGGGGACAACGTCACAAGGTTGTCCGACTTCAGCGCGATATCAAACGCGGCGTCCGCTTCGTCGTGGCGATTCAGACCGGCGAGCGCTTGTCCGCGCAGTGCGTGCAACACAATGAACTCAGGCGAGCGGGGCGGCGTCAGCCCCCCGGTGGTTTCGGCGTGTTCGCGGACAACCGGGGGGCTGGTGCCGCCCCGCTCGCCAAGAGCAGACAACATGCGATCAAAATCCGCCAGCGCATCGGCGTGTTGTCCGAGTTCCAGGTGAGCCATACCGCGATTGCGCAGCGCGGCGAGTAATTCCGGATCGCGGTCCAGCGCGGCTGAGTAGTCGGCAATGGCCGCGGCCTTCTGGCCGAGTTGGTCCAGTGTGAAAGCTCGGTTGAAGTGGCCCCAGGCGAACTCCGGCCACAGACCGACGCACACTCCGAAGTCCGCCAGCGCGAGTTGTGATTCGCCTAGTTCGAGATGACACAGACCTTTTTGCATCCACGACCAATAGTGTCGCGGATCGCGTTGCAACGCTTCACGCAGTTCGCGAGTCGCGAGTGCGTAGCGATCCGGCTCGCCACTTTGCAGGTGTGTGGTTGCCAGCAGATAGAAGTCTTGCGCGGATGTTGGCGGAATCTCGTTGGCCTGCTGATCGGCGGTGTTTGCTTGTTCGACTTCACCGAGTTGCCTCAGCAGAGCGGCTCGCGTTCGCCAGACGGCGGCGGAAGACGGAAGGTCGCGGATCGCAGCGGCGCGGTCGAGCAGCTCCAGGCGATTGAGCGGCATGGCGCTAGTCACCGGTGTCGTTTCTGAAGAACCGGCGGCTAGCGCCTTGCCGCTCACTGGCCGAGAGTCGGCCGCTCCCGCCAGCAGCAACAGCAGCTCTCTCGCATCTTCGGAGAGCTTGCGTTGCTCGGTCGCGGACAAGCGTTTCCAGGCCGCACGGTCTTGCCAGTTGGGGTCGTTTAGAATGCCGAACAAGGCGAGCGTCTCTTCGCAGACTTGGCGACCTTGCTCGGCATGGTCTTGCAGATCGCTGTGAGTGTTGAGGAGGCAGAGGGCTTTGAGCGTCCCTTGCTCGAAGCGATGTTGTAGTTCGCGGGCCTCGGCCCCTTCGGTTTCGGCGACTCGCGATTGTGCGGCGGACAACCGGGCCTGCGTTCCCATTAACACCAGCCAGCCGAACGTCAGTAGCGAGACGGCAGTGATGCTGATCAGACCGGACATCGCGAGCTGCGGATGCCGGCGCGTCCATTTTTGGAATTGCTCGACGCGGCTCAACTCTGGAGCGTGTCGCAGCGGACGATCTTCGAGCCAGCGGTCGAGATCTTCGGCCAGCTCGGAAGCGTGTTGATAGCGCGTTGTGGCGTCCGGTTGCAGGCACTTGCGGACAATGCTTTCGAGACCCCACGGCACGTCTTCTCGGAACTGCCGCAACGATGGAATCGAGCGGCTGCGTTCGGTGGCCATCGCTTCGACCAGAATCGGGATCGGCGCGTAGCTGACCGAGTTCTCGAAGGGATTGTGGCCGGTGATCATCTCGAACAGCACCATGCCTAGCCCGTAGAGATCGGAGCGTTCATCGACCTGTGCGACCAGTTCTTTGGTGCGGCGACTGAGTGCTCGCAGATGTTCCGGAGCCATGTAAGCCACGGTGCCGCCGAGCGCGGCTTCGACCTGCGCGTGCGATTGGTTCTCGTCATGCGAGAGATTGAAATCGAGCAGCATCGGCGTGCCATCAGCGCCCAACAAGATATTGCCCGGCTTGATGTCGCGGTGCAGCACGCCGCGATCGTGAGCGTGTTGGAGTCCATCGGCCAGCCGCGCGATGATCCAAGCGCAGGCGCCGGGAAAGTTGAGACGAGAGATTTTCAGGCGAGCGGGGGGCGTCAGCCCCCCGGTTTGCGACGAGTGATTCGTTTCTGATTCCGCTGAATCCACCGGAGGGCTGACGCCCCCCGCTCGCCTTGGGTCGAAGTCAGCGAGCGCTTCGACGATCTCCGCGCCGCTCGTCGGATGGCAGGTCTTCTTCCAGACGGCGTGCAGGACTTGCGAGAGGCTGGCTCCGCCGAAGTACGGCATGCAAACCGCGCGAATGCCGGCGGAAACATCCTCGTGGACTGAGTAGATCGGGACGATATTCGTGTGCTGCAACTGCGCCAGCGTCTGCGGTTCGCTGCCGCTGAGGTCCGAGGTTTTCAGCGCGACGCGGCGGTCGGCGAGTTCGGATTGCTCGGCCAGAAACACGCGTGCGAACGCCCCTTGGCCGAGTTGCTCGCGCAGCCGATAGCCAAACAACTCATCGCCGATTTTGGGCAACGCGAGCGTCGGTACGGAGGGCTCGCTGATCGACGTCACCGAGCGGAGAAGATCCTGGCGACGAAGCAAGTTCTCCAGCGAGTCGCGGTGTTCCGGAAAGTCTTGCTCGTACTCGGCCCGGCTGATCGGTTCTCCGCGCACGCTGCGATTGCGAAAGTCTTGGAACAGCAGGCCGGCGACGTCGGAATCTTGCGTCGCGTCGGTTGGCCAGCGGCCCAGCAGGTCGGCCAAGTCGGCATTCGATGGGCCACCGGACGGCTCAGAGAGTTCTTCCAGCAACTGCCGCTTGATACTGCGTGCGGCGAGAAAGCTGGGAGGCTCATCCGGCTCGGACCAGGGGGAACGGTCGTCGTCGTGAGAGGTGTTCATGGGGAGGTGTCTGGTGGAGTTACTGCCGAGCGAAATCCTTTGCTTCTCGCTCGAACACGAAGGGATCAGGCGAGCGGGGTGGCGTCAGCCCCCCGGTTCCGAGTCGAACACACCGGGGGGCTGACGCCGCCCCGCTCGCCAACGCGACTGTTCGCGCAGCGTGCTGGCGAGGCTGGTTGCCAGTGCGAATGCGAGCGGCGCGCTGAACGCGGTGGGTGGCTGTTCGGTTGCGGACTGCATCTCGACTGCGGCCGGGCGAACCACGCGGTTGCGAGTGACGGGTTCGGGCGTCTTTTTCCGGCCGTTCGATGGTTCCTTAACTTTGCGTTGGTTGGTTGTCGGGGTGGCTGGAAAAAGATTCCCGACCTCTTTGTCGGTGCCACCTTTGTCGCTGGCTTGGGTCGTGTCGGAGGACGACTCGATGTCGGACGAATCCTCTGCTTCGCGACTCTCGTCTGTGCTGTCGTCAGAGACATCGAGCTTCCGATTGAGCAGGTCGAGGAGTTCGTCGTCGGTCAGTTCGGCCTGCGTGATCTCCGGAGCCTCTGGAGAGCGGGGCAGCGTCGCATCGATCAACGAAAACAATTGGTCGCGGCTGCTGAATCCAAACAGACGCACCAGTGCGGTATCCGGTGAGAATGACGGCGTCGTGAGGAGCTGGCTTCCGAGCGCGGGAGCATTCAGCCCGACTAGCAACCCAGAGGGAATGGCCGCGAACTGCGAAGACGAGACTTCATTGACGACGGGCGGTGCGTAGACAACCGCGGGTCCGTAACCGGCCAAACGAATGCCGACCGCTGGTGCGGCTCCGCTGGTCAGCGGCGTGGGATTCTCGCCCGCACCGCCGAGTTCGATCTCAACTTGATAAGTCACGCTGCTGGCGGTGGAAGTCGCCCACGGGCCGAGATGCAACACGTATCTTCCGGCTGGCAAGAAACCCAAGGCTCCTTGGCCGCCGGGGAGCGAGTTCAACGACGTGACCTGTCCCGCTTCGTTGAGAACCTCAATCGCGGGAGGCGCACCGTCACCGAAGTTGGACAGTGATAAGAAGTAGGCTTGTGTCTGCAGCAGCTCAAAGCGGAAGAAGTCGGCCGAGTCCGCGAACTGATCCGCATTGGTGGCGGCGTCTCGCACGAGCGTCACTCCCGATTGCAGCTCGTGCGGGAACAGCACTCCCAGATCTTGAGCGGTCGCGAACGAATCGTTGCCGGATGCGTTGGTACGGAGCGACGTGATTCCGACACGAGAAGCGTCGGCGACGGTGAACCGTGTGACGAAATCACCGCTCGCGTCGTTGCCGACGATTGGGTTGCCAGCCAAATCGGTTAGGCCCAATCCACCGGAAACGTGCAGCGTGTATTCGCCGTTCGGCAGACCATCGAGCATCAGGAACCGCGCGGTTTCCGTGGCCGGGTCATACGACTGCAAGCGCGGGAAGTAGCGGGTGCCGTCGGCGCTCCCGATGAAAACGGCGCTCACCGTGTTCTGGCCGGTTTGCTGAAACGCCGAGTTCGACAACTGCTGCACGTTGACCGTTTCACTGAACCGCAGGCTCAGATGAGTCGGCGCGTGGGGCACGTTTTCAACGTGCCCGTCCGAGAGTTCAACCTCGCCGACACCGGACACGTTGAAAGCGCGCCCCACGACTTGCGGAACGACGTTGTCCGCGCTGACCAACAGGTCCAGGACGTAATTCCCCACCGATCCGCCGTTGAGTCCGCTGTGCGCGACGTTCGGATCGAACACGCCATCGGGGCCAAATTCCGCATCGTTGCCGGAGCTGGAGACCGCCAGGAAATACTCACCCGCCGTCAGCCCAGAGAACAACACCGCATCGGAAGCGAAGGGAAATTGGCCGTTCGTCGATTCCATGGAATTGAGCGAGTTGTTGTTCGTCGCCACGAAATGCAGCGTGCCCGTGTCATCGGCTTGGAACAGCGTGAGGGCCGGGTCGAGCGGCGAGCCGATTCGTCCAGCGTATGACTCGGCGATCAATCCGAACGTGCCGTCGCCGGTAATCGAGAAGTGATACAGATCGACGTCGGCGGCTGGATTCATCGCGAACGGGACGGTGCTCTCGACGTCATAAAAACGGTCATCGCCAATCGTCCCGGTAATCTGCAAGTGTCCGATCGCTGTGAGATCGCCAAGTTCATTGGCCGAGTCGGCCGTGTCGTTCCCGCGACGTCCTGGTTCGGGCACAGGGGCGAATTGATCGTGATTGTTTGTCGGAGCGACACCATTCGTGACCGCGATGCGGACGCCGTATTCCGTCGCTACACCCGGCACGCCACTGTCGGCTGTGAACGGATGAAAGAAACGATTCCCCGCGCCACTGATCGCCACGAAGTATGTCCCAGCCTCCAACCGCAGATCGACCGGACGCGCCGGGCCATTCGTGTTGGTCTCCTGGCGACCGAGCAACTGATGTTGCAATGGCACGGTCGGATCGAACTCGGTCAGTTGGTCGCCGTAGAGCGTCAGCACGACCGGTGAATTTGCGCTGCTGGAATCCGGCAGCGCTGTCAGTTTCACGCGACCAGCGGCGGCTAACGTAAAGCGAAACCAATCGACGTCGCTCGACGTGCTGGTGGTATCGCCGATCGCGCCCACGAGTTCCGCAGGTTGGCCACTGCTTACCTCACCGAGATCCTGCGCGGCATCGAGCGTGTTGTTCTCTTCCGCGTCAACGACGGGATGGGACAATCCTGGCCAAGTCGTGGCAGAGAGCAAGCTCCGCGTCTCCAACGATTCGGCGTGTCCGCGCTGATGTCTCGCAGTTCGCCGCGTCGCATTCGCGGCTCGCATCGTTCTTTTCAACGCGGTTTTGAAGAGCGAGACCATGAGATGACTTTCGGGACTCGGAAAATTCGTAGTCGAAGTCGTGAGACTTCGATCCGAACTCTCACGAGTTCGGCGACATCAGAACTTAGTTTCTCCGGTAGTGCCGCCCGCCGAGCCAGGATTCACTGCCAAACAACCGGTCGATCGCTGTCAGCAGTTCCGCCAGTTCTTCCAACCCGGCGTGACGGCGACTGATGCTGACAGTGTTCTCAAACGTGGAGGTCGATCGAGGCTCCGGTAGGTCTGTGCGACGCCACGAGTCGAGATGGTCGTCGCGTCGATCAGCTCCCGTGCTGTTGACGGGAATCACGTCGTGAGCATGGCTGTGATTGTTTTCGTTCTGACCAACACGCAACGCGGCCAACAACAGTTCGTGACCGGAGTGACTGTCCGCGTGATCGGCATCGTCCTGGTGTCCGTGATCGTGGCCGTGGCCCTCAGCTTCCAGCGGGTGCAGGTCCAAGCCGTACCGCTGCAAGAAGACGCCACCCGTGTCGCCCGCTCCGTTGCCGCTCCAGACGATCACCGCTCGGCCCAACAGGTCGATCGACAATGACGCGCGGCCCTGATCGTTGGCGGTCGTGGCATTTACCACGAACTCGGCTTCGTTCTTGAGACCATCCTTTTTGAGCTGCTGTCCGAAGACATGCTCTCCGGCACCGGCGACCCCCTTATTGGTCCAGGTGACGATGATCTCGCCCCCCGCTTCGATGGCAACCGAGGAGTCGTATTGATCGCCGGCGGTGGACGTGTTGACGAGGATCTGCGTACCCTTGGCAACTCCACTCGAACTGTACCGCTGACCGTAGATGCCCAAGCCGCTGCCATCCTGATCGGCACTGGTCCAGGTCACGAAGAAGTCCCCCGTGAAGCTATGGACTGCAACCGAGGCATCGGTCTGATCGTTGGTCGTTGTCTTGTTGACGCAGAACTCGGTCCCCAGCGCAGCACCGGTCGCCCCGCTATAACGCTGGGCATAGATGCCGGCCCCGCTGCCGTCCTGACCGGCACTGGTCCAGGTGATGACAAAGTCATTGTTCGTCACGCTACGAGTGACGGCGACCGAAGCATCGCTCTGATTACCAGTCGTCGTCGTGTTGACGCGGAACTCACCGCCGACCGCTAAACCGAGAGAGTTGTATCGCTGGGCATAGACGCCTAACCCATTGCCGTCTTGTCCGTTGCTGGTCCAGGTAAAGATCGCATTTCCCAAAGCGTCCGCCGCCACCGAGGGAGCTGTTTGATCGTTGACTGTGGTTGTGTTGACTTGGAATTCTCTACCGACTGCATTTCCCAGCAGGTCATAGTGTTAGGCATAAATACCGTAATCACTTCCGTCCTGACTGGCGCTGGTCCACGCGATCCAGAAACTTCCAGACGTATCGACGGCCACGACGGGATCGATTTGATCGCCCACCGTCGTGCTGTTGACCAGGAATTCTCCGCCAACCTTCGCTCCGGTCGCGTCATAGCGCTGGGCATAAACACCCCAGCCGCTGCCGTCCTGATTCTGGCTCGCCCAAGTCACGACAGAGGCTCCAGATGCCGACATTCCGACCGAGCGATCACTGGTCTGTTGAATGTCCGTGGACGCGGTATTCACCAACGTCTCGGCCCCCATCTTGATGGCCACGCCACCGCCAGAACTGAGCGGGGTGCCGTTGGCCTTCAACGTGGTCGGTCGCGTATAGGTCGGATCGGCTCCCGTCCCCATGTTCAAGATCAAGGCGTACTTCCCCGTCTTGAACGCGGCCAGGGCGTTGGCGCTGGAGACCTTGATGTACACGGTCTTGCCCGCAGCCAGATCGGTGGAGCTGGTGTAAGTCGCCGTTTCGCTGGAGCCGTATTCGGTGGCTCCGGCCGCGCCCGTGGCTTTGGTCGTGCTGCCCACGACGATTTCCACTTTCGGACTTAACAAGCTCAGCCCCGTGCTGACCACCGTCGCCTTCAGCGTTGTGGTCGAGCCGGCTGGCACCACGATCTTGAAGTAATCCACGTCGGAGCTGGTCGTCAGGTCCAACCCATTCACGGCGAGCGCCTTCGTCGTGGAGCCCAGTGTGAGAACCGTCGCATTCGACGTGGAGCTGTTGCTTTTGGTCTTGTCGTAGCTGTCGATCGTTCGCACGGCTCCGGCGCTGTAGATCGCCTTGATGCCGCTGATTTCGTCGGAAGTCAACGCGGTATCGGTGCCGTTGTAGGTGGCGTACATGCAAGCCGAAGGGACGGTGACGTGGTCCAAGCCCAACGCATGGCCGAACTCATGTACCATGACCGTGAACAGGTCGTATTCAGTCCCGACATTGAACGTGACGCTGGTGTTGATCTGAATGTCACCGGCGATCGAATAGTTATTGACCGGCGGCGGCAGATACGCCTGAGCGATCGTGCTATTGCCAAAATTGAATCCGCCAATGCGGATGTCGCCGAAGTTTGGATCGCCCTGTTGATTAGTGCCCGAACCGGCCGCCGCTCCGCTGTCTGAGACGACGGCGAAATTGATGTTTGTTTGCTGAGCCCAGTATTGCGCGGCCTTCAGTATCTGATTCTGCCAGGTCGCCGCCGTCCCGAACTTGGTGTTGAACGTGCGGAAGAGATTGCTGGTACCACCGCCGAGGTTGGTGTCGTCCGGCACAAAACTGATCGTGATCAGTTCCTTGTTGGGCCAGGCGTTGCCGGACACGGCAAACAGCAGGATACGGTCTTCCAAGCGTTCGACACCCCCGATCATTACCGGAGGACGCCGAGTGGCCTGCGACAAGCGTTTCACGGGAACTTGGCGAAACCGTTTTTTCCACGACTTGAAACTCAACATCGTCTACTCACTATGCTACAGCCGGTGACTGTGGCGAGCACGCCTTGCGAATATCCGATTTCGCAATGGTGACTCGGAATTCGCCAGAGGACGGCCTCTTCGGAATCCAGTTCTGGATGAGCGTCGTGAGGGGGACGTGAACCCCGGAGTGGCCGGAAGTCCGGCCACTCCGTCAGAGCACACGCAACGCAGCCGACTCAAAAATTCCAAGCGGCCATGCCAAATCTAGGTCGCACTTGGCGGCTGTCAAATTGTGCTGTGCGAATTTGACAAAACTCAGGCAGGGCACCGAGCAAACCGGCGAGCCGGACGGCGTCAGTCAAATGGTAGTTAACAGAGAATTAGCACGACGCGCAAGCGAGTGGTTCCAACTGGTTCCTGCACCGACCACTCGCTTGCGCGTCGTGCTAAGAAGGCCTTGGGCTGACGCCACCCCGCTCGGCAAGTCTCAATATCGAGCGCTCACCGTGACCAGCCCCTCTTCGCGGACTCTGCGCCCCTCGGACGCGAGTCCCCGTAGTTGTTGCCCGACTTCGATGGCCGAGAGTTTGGGGGCTCGGCCCAAAACCGAGAGCAGCCGATGACGCTGACACTCGATCGCGTCCAACGGAAACGGCGGAACGGTTCGCTCGGCCCAGGGCTTCAAGGCTTCCGCCACGATGCCGGGAGTTTGGAAGCGATCCTCCGGTCTCTTTTCCATCATCGTGTGAATGATGTCCGCGATTGGCGTCGGCAGGTCGTGTCGATGCTGATGAATCGGCCGCGGATGAGCCGTCTGATGCATCAACAATTTCTGCGCGGAGTTCTTCGCTTGAAACGGCAAGCGTCCGGCCAGCAAGGCGTAGAAGACGCAGCCGAGACTATAGATATCGACACGCGTATCGACTGCGTGGCAGTTGAGCGCCTGCTCCGGGGCCATGTAATCGACCGTGCCGACTTGCAGGTCGCGCGTCTTGAGCATGTCGTGGGGATCGTCAGTGAACAGGCACAAGCCCAGATCCAGCAACTTGACCGTGCCGTCGGTGGCAATCAACAAGTTGGCCGGTTTGACATCGCGATGCACAAGGCCGTGCAATCGCGCGTGCTCCAGGCCGAGCGCCGCTTGCAGCATGTAGTCGGCGGTCTGACGCCAAGGCAGCTTGCCGAAGCGACCAATTTGCTCGACGGCATCCAGGCCCTCCACATATTCCATGGCGATGTACGGCACACCGTCGATCTCGTCGCAGTCATACGCCTGGACGATATTCGGATGCGACAGCGAAGCGGCCGCGCGGGCCTCCCGTTCAAAGCGAATCCGCGTTTCCGGCGGGCAGTCGATGAAGTTCGTGATGATCTTGATCGCGACCAGCCGGTTCATCGTCGTCTGCTCGGCGAGGTACACCGTCCCCATGCCTCCTTGCCCCAGCACGTCGAACAGCTTGTACTTGCCCAAATAAAAGCCGTCCGAATGACCGCACAACAGCCGCTGCACTTGATAGCCCGTCAGAACTCCCGCCTTGAGCAGCGAGTTAATGAGCCGCGCCAGCGAAAGTTCGCGCGGAGCGGCCTGCACCTGTTCGGCAATCTGCCGGAGAGACTTCGCGGACAGCAATTGGCTGTTACTGAGAACCTGCAAAAACTCCGAAACGGATTGCACAGGCATGGTGGCTCCGAGCGTTGGCGAACGAACGCGGGCATCTCATCAAACGCCGAGGGGTGATCTCGGTGCAGAGCAGCGTCGGTGCCAATTCGCGGAGTTCGCCGCATCGCGGAAGATCACGGCGAGACTCAGCCACATGCGTCATCGAGCCACCTCGACCAAGTGGCGATTCGGCAACACGTGCTGTCGCGATTCGGCAACGTTAAACACCCGCCCCCAGGCCGTCGCGGCAGGCTTTTCCGGTTCATTCCCATCGCCGTGTGAGGCAACTACATTACGACCCGCGTTAGAGATCGCTCGTTTGGCTTTTGAAAATTGAGGGACACCGGAATGCAGTGGCTGACGGAGCATTGGCTGCTCTCGCTGCCGATGGTCTTGGGGGCCATTGCCGTGGCGTGGTTGATGCCCAAGGGGGCGTCGAAGCCATCTAAGCTGGCTTCGCTGTTGGGCTTGGTGGCGCTGGGAATCCTCGGTCGGACGTTGCTCAAGACGACCGACGACCTGGTCCTGGACGTCCTCTTTTATCTGTTCGCTGGCGTTGCCGTCGTGGCGGGCGTCTTGATGATTACCAACCGCAATCCCGCCTATTCGGCGTTGTGGTTCGCGGTAGTGACGCTCGCCGTTTGTGGGCTGTTCTTGCTGCAATCGGCTCCGTTTTTGGCCTCGGCGACGGTCATCGTTTATGCCGGAGCCATCATCGTCACCTTCTTGTTTGTGCTCATGCTGGCACAACAAGCGGGAGCGACGAACTACGACCAAAACTCGAGACAACCGGTCATCGCCGTGGGGACCGGCTTCGTGCTGCTGGGAGCGTTGTTGTTCGTGCTGTTGCCCTCGAAGGAACGGTCGGGCTTGGCTGCAACACGGACGGGCTTCGTGTCGCTGGCTCCGACTACTGCTCACGTCAAACCTGCTGTTGATGCTGAGTTGCAGGCCGCAGAAACCAGAGACCTCGCGATCACAGCCGCCCCGCGCCCGCAGCAAAAGCCACAATCGACCAGCACGACCACGACCGCGACGTTCGGCACAATGCGCGGTCTCGGCCGGTCGCTGTTTGGCGATTATTTGTTCGCGGTGGAACTCGCGGGCACGTTGCTGTTGATCGCGTCGATCGGAGCCATCGTGATTGCACCAAAACGATCAAGCGGAAAGCTTTAGTCACCAATTCAGAAGTGTGAATCACTTCCTACTCCCACTTCTACGCCTACCCCTACTCGAATTCGTCCGAGTAGCAGTAGGAGTGGGAGTAGGAGTAGCAGGAACTGAAATAGGAAGCGGTTCATGACCGTACTCACGAACTACTTAATCGTCGGCAGCATTTTGTTCGCCTTGGGATCCATCGGGTTTTTGACCCGCCGGAATCTCATCACGATGATGCTGTCGGCCGAGATGATGCTGCATGGCGTCTCACTGAACCTCGTGGCGTTCTCCAAGTACCACGGAAACATGCAGGGCCAAGCCTTCACCGCGTTCATCCTGACGGTCGCCGCGTGCGAGGCGGGTCTCGCACTGGCGTTGATCCTCACGCTCTACAAGCGCACGAAGTCGCTGGATCTGAATCTATGGAGCCAGCTCGGCGACGCCGACCTCGAATCGGCGCTCGGCGAAGAGCCGGCCGTGCCGACGATTCAGCCGGCTCAAGAATTCCCGCACCTCACGCCGGCTGGAAAATCTCCGCCGTTCCAGAAGGAGACTGCGCATCGTGTCTGAACTCACGCCGGCCCTGCTCTGGTTGATTCCAGTCGCACCGCTGCTCGCGAGCGTCTTCATCGCCTTCTTCGGCAAGGCGCTGCTGCGCGGACGGAGCCATGTGCCATGCGTCGCCGCGCTGGCCATCTCCACGCTCTGCGCCGGCTCTCTGATGCTGATGTTTCTGGCCGCGCCGTCGCAACTCAAGCCGGACCCCAGCACCCATTCGTTCCACCAGGAACAGAACGACGACACGCCGCACGCCTCGCAGTCGGTCCTTACGACCCCCGGTTATGCCTGGTCTGACACCGCCAATCTGCATGTGCGGCTGGATCTGCAAATGGATGCGATGACGGCGATCATGCTCTGCATGGTCACGTTCGTGTCGCTGCTGGTGTCGATTTACGCCAGCGGCTACATGCACGGCGATCCGGGCTATCCACGGTTCTTCGCGGCATTCGCACTGTTCGTGTTCTCGATGTGCATGTTGGTGCTGGCTGACAATTACCTGACGATGTTCGTCTTCTGGGAAGGGGTCGGCCTTTGCAGTTACCTGCTGATCGGCTTCTGGTTCCAAAAGCCGAGCGCCGCCGCCGCCGCTCGCAAAGCGTTCGTGGTGAATCGCGTCGGCGACTTCGGCTTCATCCTGGGGGTCTTTCTGATTTGGAAGACATTCGGCACGGTGAGGTTCTCCGAAGTCTTTGAACTCATCCCGCACGTCGCTGAGACGAATCCGGAAATCTTCACGACCATTTGCCTGCTGCTGTTCTTGGGAGCGATGGGCAAGTCCGCTCAGTTCCCGTTGCACGTCTGGCTGCCCGAAGC
>SXKJ01000265.1 GCA_005778115.1 Planctomyces sp.
CCACCGTTTCCGGCCATCGAGGGGCTGTTCCGCAAGCCGACGATCGTCAACAACATCGAGACGCTCGCCTGCGTGACGCACATCCTGGATCGGGGCGTCGAGTGGTTCAAGTCGATGGGCGTGCCTCCCGACCCAGCCAACCCACGCGACGCCGGCAGCTATGGGCCGAAGCTGTATTGCGTCAGCGGCCACGTCAACAAGCCGGGCTGCTACGAGCTGCCGATGGGTATCACCGCTCGCTCGCTGATCGACGACTACGCGGGGGGCGTCTGGAAAGGCCGCAAGGCGAAAGCGGTCGTCCCCGGCGGCATGAGCATGGGCTTCCTCACCGAGAAGGAACTCGACACGCCGCTGGACTTCAACGGCCCCGGCAAAGTCGGCTGCCTGGGCTTGGGGACTGCGGCGGTAATGGTCGTCGATGACCAGACCAACATCGTCGAGGTGCTCTACAACAGTTGCCGGTTCTACTCACACGAGAGCTGCGGCCAATGCACTCCCTGCCGCGAGGAAACCGCCTGGATGACGAAAATCCTGGAACGCATCCTCGACGGCCGCGGCCAACTCCGCGACATCGACCTGCTGCTGGAAGTCGCCAACGGCATCGGCATCATCCCCGGCACCACGATCTGCGGCCTCAGCGACGGAGCCGCCTGGCCCGTCAAAAACGCCATCAACAAATACCGCAGCGACTTCGAGGAGTGGATCAACAGCGGAAGAAAGAGCACGCTGGTGAGTTTGAAAATGGGACACTGATTTGGAGCGCGGTGTGTCAGCACCGCTTTGGTAACATTGAGTAAAACCACATCATGACCACGGATCGCCAGCCAATCTGTCCGATGCCGCAAGTTTGGAATCGCATCTATGAGGCCCAGCTTGAGTGATGGCGTGCGGCGGGCAACCCGGAAACTCCAAAACCACCAGTTCCGCTCATTTTGGCCGCATGGTATGAGCCGCATCTCCTAAAAATGCTACGTTGGAAAGAGACTCAAGATTGGTCACACAAGCACGGATTCAGTCATCTCATTCCGGAACTGACTGAGGCGGATTGCTTCTTTGGCTGAGAAAATTGCTGCGACTATTGGAGTACTAATATGCCAAGTGTTTTGAATGATGTCCGATCGCAAGCGTTGGAACTGCCGCCTTCGGAGCGAGAGTTGTTGATTCACGATTTGCTGGTCAGTTTGGACGACGGTGACGAAAGCGAAGCTGGCATTGAAGCCGCTTGGGCAGTCGAAATTGCTCGCCGATCTGCGGAAGTTCATTCCGGGACCGCGAAATTGGTGGATATGGACGAGGCCCTGGACCGAGTCCTCTCGGCCGCCAATGAGGGCGAACAATGAAGGTCCGACTTCACGACGAGGCCGTTCTTGAAGCCGAACAGGCGGCAAGGTGGTACTCGCAGCAAAAGCGTGGATTGGGGCAAGAGTTTACTCAGGAACTCAAGCGGCGCCTGAAAATGCTGAGAGCCAATCCCGCCCGGTTTCCACAACTAGAAACAGCACCGCGAAACATCGACGTCCGCCGAATTCTGACGGCGCGGTTTCCCTACAAGATCATTTTCGAGATCATCCAAAATGAAGTCGTTGTCTTGGCAGTCGCGCATGGAAGCCGGCGGCCAAACTACTGGATCAAACGGCGGTCATCGACTTCGTAAGTATCAAAACCACTTGTCTTCATTAGCGACGATTAGCGCAGAATAGCGTTCCCAAAAGAAACAGATCGAAATGCCCACAGTCACAGTCAACGGTAAAGAAGTTTCCATCGGCGACAGCGAGCGGCTGAATTGTATTCAGGCGGCGAAGCGGGCTGACATTGAGATTCCACATTATTGCTGGCATCCGGCGCTGACCGTGGTGGCTAGCTGCCGCATGTGCCTTGTCGAGGTCGGCGACAAGAAGCCGGATGGCACGGTCGCGATGCAGCCGAAGGTCGTGCCGGGATGTCAGACGCCGGTCAAGGACGGGACGGTCATCGTCACGAATTCGGCGAAGGTCAAGCAGGCTCAGGCGGCGACGCTGGAGTATTTGCTGCTCAACCATCCGCTTGACTGCCCGACGTGCGATCAAGCGGGCGAGTGTTTTCTGCAAGACTACACCTACAAGTTCGGCCACATGCAGAGCCGGTTGATGGAACCGAAGGAACTCAAGCCTGACAAGGACTACATCGGCGACCAGATCACGCTGTTCACCGACCGCTGCGTGATGTGTACTCGCTGCGTGCGGTTCACTCGCGAAATCAGCGGCACCGGCGAGCTGCAAGTCATCAACCGCGGCAGCCACGAAGAGATCGACATCTTTCCGGGGATGCCGGTCAACAACAAACTCGCCGGAAACGTCGTCGATCTTTGCCCGGTCGGAGCGTTGTGCTCGAAAGATTTCCTCTACAAGCAACGAGTCTGGTGGCTGAAGTCCGCCGATAGCGTCTGCCCCGATTGCTCGGCCGGTTGCAGCATCAAGGTCGATCAGAACAACGAGACTGTCTTCCGCCTGAAACCGCGCAGTAATCCGCAGGCTCAGGGCGACTTCATGTGCGATGACGGCCGCTTCGGTTGGAAGTACATCCACTCGGATCAGCGGCTCAAGCGGCCGGAGATTTCGCAAGGGGACCGTCGAGTCGCCGTCGATTGGGACACCGCGCTGACCGCAACTCGAAACACGCTCAAAGAGGCGGCGACGAAGCATCCCAAAGCCGTTGCCGCCGTGCTCTCGCCTTGGATGACTGTCGAAGAGGCATACCTGCTCGCGAAGCATTTGAAAGGTCTGAGTGCTGACATCCGCTTGGCGCTCGGCCCCGTGCGTATCGAAGGCCAAGATGACCATTACCCGAAAGATGTCCGAGGCAACGCACAAGAGACCGTCAAGTTCACGATCCGGGCCGAGAAGTGCCCGAACCGCCGAGGCGTCGAGGCCGTGTTGCAGCACTTCCAAGGCTCGATCGTCAGCATTGGCGACATCCTGGGCAGCGCGGCCGACGGTCACATCGACACGCTCTATTTTGTCGGTGGAGATCCCCGTGGTGGTCTCGATGAGTCACAAGCTGCTGCGCTCGCGAAGGTGAAATCTCTCATCGTTCAAGACATCCTCCCGTCGCCGGTGTCCGCGCGAGGGCACATTCTCCTGGCCGGCGGTTCCTTTGCGGAACGCGAGGGGACTTTCATCAATCGTGCTGGTCTTGCCCAAGCCATCAAACGATCAATTCGTTCGCCGGAAGAGGCTCGGCCGGATGGCCGAATCCTGTGGGAGTTGGACGGTCGCAAGGGGTTGTTCAACAGCCGTGCCCTCCGCCAGGAGATTGCTCTTGAGATTCCGCAGCTAGCAGCACTGTCTGAGGAGTCGCTGGAGTTCAATGGAGTTGTGGTGTGATCACCGACTCCGCGAATTGGACATGGGTGACTTGAGTGGGAAAGTCTTTTCACTCGGATTTGCTCTGCCGATTCTGCGTGTGCGAGAGATCTTTCCGGTTGCTCCGCCCGACAGAGATTCCTTTGTCGCTTGCGACGGTCGAGACCGATATCCCGGATGGTCGGATCGGTTCGTGTCGGCACGAGTTGCCGACCGATTTGTCTTCACGCAAGCTGACGAAGGGTGCGGAGCATGTTGGACGCTCTCAAGTTTTGCCTCATCCGCAAAGTCGCGGGGGTTTTGGCAGTCGCCACGTTGATGGTCGGAGGCGTTTCGATCGCCAACGCCCAAGTCGTTCCCGGTACCGGTGAAAAGCTGACGGAAATCGGTGACGACTTTGAGGACGAAAAATGGGGCTACGTTCCGAATCTCCCCAAGAGCAGCAACAACATCGACCATCAGGTCCGCTATCCGTCGGGTCAAGCAAATAACAATCGCTGGTTCGAAAGTTTGCTGCGCGGCCAACCCGATGTCGTCGAGCGTGTGGAGACTCCCGTCGGTGGCCTGCCGACCAGCAAAGGAGCGATGAAGCTTCGCTCGGTGCAAACCGGCATTCCCGGAGCACCCAGTTTCAAGATGCAGCAAGACGACTTCATCATGAACGGCAACAACCGCTTTGGCGGGACGATTCCCAACATGTGGACGCCAAACGTTGTCGCACGGGTTTACATGCCGCCGTTCGAGCAATGGGAGCGGCGCACCGGATCATCGTTTGGCTTCCGTATCGAGACGCTGACGCACGTTTGGAAACCGGCGACCGGAAAGCTGTTCAAGAAGGTTGGTAAGACGCGGCAACTCGATCAAGCCTGGCCGGGGATGTTCGTGCAACTCAACTGCAAGTCCGACAGTCCGAACAAGGAAGACAACGCGGTCTTCGTGATTCGTGCCAACGAAAACGGTAACGATTTCGTGGCGGGACCGGTCATCACAGAACCGGGTTGGTGGACGATGGGCATGACGCTCTCGCCGGATGGCCGCGTCCATTACTACGCGACCAAGGGAACCGGCCCGTTGCGCGCCACCGACCGCATCGCCAGCACGATGCCGTACGGCGAGCCGAACCTGCAAATGAACACGGTCTTCTTTAACGTGATGAGCGTGGACAACGGCCGCACTTGGTCCACCGAATGGATTGTGGATGACGTCGAGCTATTCATCGCTCGGCGGTAGGTCAACGTCCGCCGTGGCGGATCACGCTCTGCGTGATGAGCCGAATGTCTAAACCGCGCCCGTGAAGCATTCAGCTCGTCACGCGGAGCGATGACGGCTACGCACTCAGAACGTCACGCCGAGTCGCACCAAGGCGGTGCTCGGCAAATCGGTGTCGCCGATTTGCGAGGTGTATTCCAGGCGGCGGCTGAAGACGTAGCCGGCTTCGACGAGCCAATTGCGGCCGCTGGTCCATTTCCGTTCGTAGCCGACCATCAGCCGGTAATCGGTAAGCGTCGCGACATCGTTGAGTCCAGAGGCTCGGCGAATCGCCCAAGTTCCTCCGCCAAATTCGCTGACCAGATAGGCCCAGTGGGCGGAACAATCGTCGTGCGAGAATCGCCAGGCGATGCGCGGGCGTGGAGCGGCCAACTCGAATTTCCAGTCTTCGTTGGGATTCCACAGCACGCCGGTGCTGGGGATTGCTTGCACGTCGTCACGGTCGAGGTACAGCACGCCCCCCAAGAGAGTGAGCGTGTCAGAGTATTTCCAGAAGGCCAGCAATCGCCCGGGTAGCCGGAACGCCTGGCGTCCGGTGTTGTCGGAATCGGTGTAGAAGCTGGGAGCGATGGCTGCTTGCACGATCCAGCGTTCTCCAATCGGCAGTGCCCCGACGGTCTCGAATGAGAAGTCGTATAACTGCCCTGGCAAGTCGGTCAGCGTTGGCCCATCCAGTGCGTGTCCAGCGAGACGCGGCACGAACCACAACGCTTGAAACTTGGGAAACTCAATTGAGCCGCGTGCCTCGAAGCTGGTGATACCCAATCCGTCAGAGCTCGGAGCGATCCAGGTGGCAGTCCCAATCGTCTTCTTCCAATCAATCCAGGAGCACTCGCCATCGTCATCGGAAAAGAGCGGGGCATCGCCTGTCACCATCTCGTCCGACGGATCCAGCAACTCCTCGCGCGGCAGCAGGTCGTCCGCATCTTTGCTGAGCGGATACTGATTCTGATACGCGGCTCGCCGAATCGGCTGTTCTTGGTCTTCCGGCGACTCGGTGAGTTCATCGTCTTGCCAGACGAATCGGACTGGAGAACGCGGCCGCGAATCGGCACGCCTTGCCGATTCCTCGAATGGCTCGTACCAACGAGGCATCACGTCTTCGGCCGACAGGGAGTTGCCGCCGACCAACACGCTGGCGCAGGCCAATGCGGAAAAGGACTGCCGCATTCGTCGTCCAGGCGATCTCAGTCGATCGAGCCAGCCGTCTTTCAGAAACGAAGTCCTCACGAATCAACCCCCTCGTGGTCTCGACTGGAGAATCGTCCGGCTGCCCGGACCTATCGAGCAAAACCGGAAGGGTTTGCCGTGTCTGTCCGAAAGGAGCCGTCGGCATACGCCGCAACTCCGGCATTTTGCCCAGTGTTTCCTTGCTGAGGCGGTTCGGCACAATCGCTGGCGTGGCGCATTCGGGCACAACCCGTCGATAGGCGTTGAGGAAAAACTGTCGCGACCACCGCCTGGCGGCGGACCGGTGCGCGCGTCGGGAGGGCGCGATTTTGAGACGGCAGGGATGGCTTTGGGGGCTCGTGCTGGCGGCGATGGTTCGCTTGCTGCTCGCCCCAGCGCTGGCCGGAGATGTCACGGTCGAGACGTGGTTTGACGATGCCGCTGCGTATCCACCGCTGCGATTGATCGACAACCGCTCGGACGAAGACGCTCGATGGTCGCCCGTGGAACTCGAACCGTTGCAGTTCGACGATTCGCCGCCGTTCGATGACGGCTCCGAGTCTCTTTCGGAGTGGGACGGCCTCGCGTTCCAAATTCTGCCTGTCGGCTTGATGTATCAGTCGTATCTGGCTGGTGAAAAGGAGCCGCGCATTCAAGGGGTCTGGCTGTCCGAGAAGAATCGGGGCTTGGTCTGGGAAACCCAACTTGGTGGTCGAGCCGGCCTCTTGCGATACGGGACGTTCGATGCGATCAACCCGAAGGGCTGGCAGTTGGATGTGGAAGGAGGGGCTCAAGTTCGCCTCGACCCAAATCAGAATTCTGATGTCGAAGCGGTGGACTATCGCATTGGATTTCTCTCGACCTGGCGACACGGGCGAAACAGGATCAAGGCCGGCTACTACCATCTGAGCTCGCACCTCGGTGACGAGTTTCTGATCCGCAATCCGAGCTTCCTCAGCACAAGGCTGAACTATGTGCGCGACTCTACCATTGTCGGTTGGATGTACGACCTCTCCGAGGACATGCAGGTTTACGGCGAAGTCGGATACGCGGTGGGGCACCAAGGGGGAGCTAAGCCGCTCGAATTCCAATACGGCTACCAATACTCGCCGCTGCAGGCGTTCGACCTTCACGGTGCTCCGTACTTCGCGATCAACGGCCACACGCGCGAAGACCTGAATTGGATCACCGGCATCAACACAACGGCCGGTTGGCTGTGGCGGGGCGAGCAAACCAATCACACCTTCCGAGTTGGCATGCAGTACTACACCGGCCCGGCGATCCAATACTCCTTTGTCGGCCGCAACGAAACGCTGCTCGGCGGCGGTCTCTGGTTTGATTACTGACGATCGACTGTCCTCCTCACGACTTTGACCTTTGGAACTCCCTCCCATGACCGCTGCCATCATTTTCCTTGTGCTGCGTTTGCTGAGACGTTCGGCGATTCCTTTTCAGCATCTTGCGGGAGAGATCGTTTTCCGACTTCATCCTTTTGTGCTTGTTCCGTATCCTGTCCGCACCCGGGGGCGATTGGATTCGACTGGGTCACCATAGATGCTGGTGGCGTGCCGTGGTTGATCAGCAGGCCACGTAAAAAGCCGATCACATAATAATTGCCAATCGGCAATTCTCCTTGGCAGCCTAGTGCTGCTGCGGACCTAGGAATCCCCGTCTGAGGAGTCCGAAACGTCCGTCGCAAAATCAGACTGGTGTCCGCTCAACGCCGACTACAGCGGGCATAAGACAACGTGGTTAGCTGGCCAAAGACAAGCTTCGTTCGTTGAGCTTGTTCCGGTGAGACCGATCAGCGAACTACGCACGTAGAGGCCATCGTTGAGGGATCACAGGACGGGGGTTCGATTCCCCCCGCCTCCAC
>SXKJ01000266.1 GCA_005778115.1 Planctomyces sp.
GACGGCCTGCTGCACATCACCGACATGAGCTGGGGCCGCATCGGACACCCGACCGAGATGGTCAAGATCGACCAGGAGATCGAAGTCAAAGTGCTGCACGTCGATCGCGAGAAAGAAAAGATCGCACTCGGACTCAAGCAACTGGTACCCAGCCCGTGGGACGCCGTCGGAGACAAGTACCCGGTCAGTGCGAAGATCAACGGCGAGGTCGTCAACGTCATGAGCTACGGCGCGTTCGTGAAGCTCGAAGACGGCATCGAAGGACTGGTTCACATCAGCGAGATGTCCTGGACCAAGCGCATCAACCATCCGACCGAGATTGTCCAGATCGGCGACAAGGTCGATGTTGTCGTGCTGGGCATCAACAAAGAGAAGCAGGAAATCTCGCTGGGTATGAAGCAGACGCTCCCCAATCCTTGGGACGACGTCGCCGCCAAGTACCCGCCGGGTGCCAACGTCAAAGGTGTGGTTCGCAATCTCACGAACTACGGCGCGTTCATCGAACTCGAAGAGGGTGTCGATGCACTGCTGCACGTCAGCGACATGAGCTGGACTCGGAAGATTTCTCACGCCAGTGAAATGCTCAAGAAGGGGCAAGAGCTGGAATGCCAAGTCCTGACGGTCGATCAAGAGCGCAAGCGAATTGCACTCGGCCTCAAGCAGCTCGCCAGCGATCCGTGGGCGACCGACATCCCGTCGAAGTTCCAACCGGGCGAAGTGGTCAAAGGCAAGGTCACGAAGATCACCAACTTCGGAGTCTTCGTCGAACTGGCCCCGGAACTCGAAGGACTCTTGCACATCTCCGAACTGGGAGACACCAAGGTCGAGAACCCGGAAGAGCTGGTCAAAGTCGGCGACGAGCTGGAAGTCCGCGTCCTGCGCGTGGACACCGACGATCGCAAGATCGGTCTCAGCCGCAAGCTGACCGGCGAGATCAAGCTCGACGAGCCAACGACGACTGCCACGCCTGTCCCGCGCGAGCAACTCAAGGGAGGCATGGGCGAAGCTGGTTCCGGCCCGCTGTTCACGCTCGGTGGCGGCGACAAACAGTAGAAGTGATGTCACGATCCGCCCCAGCGTGCTGGCCCGACCAACACGCTGGGGCCTTTTCTTGCGCTCGGCCGAAAGCCGTTATCCCAAACATATCGCAAACCCAACATGTCTGACGCCGGTCTCACACCTGGAGCCATGCGAGCACTCGAAGGTTCCGGCCGTATCGCATGGGCGGCAGGAGCGGTAGCTGCCGAACCGGCGCATCTCTTGTGGGCCTTGTCGCTCGACGAAACGAAGGCGAGTGAGTTGCTCGGCCAGTGCGGCATCGACGTTGCGGCCATCGGTTCACGATTTCCCCGTTCTCCCGACGGCGACGACTCGCTCGAACCGCCACCGGTGCCGATTCCGCTCAGCCCACTATTGACTGACGTCGTTCGTGAAGCGCGCGACCTGGCCAGAAGTCTTTGTCTCGAAGAGGTGGCCGGGACCGAGCATCTGCTCTCCGCGTTAGCGATCGTGGACGAGACCATTGCCGAGTTCTTCCGCCCGTTCGGACTCAACGCACCGGGCTTGCGCGAGCGACTGCAACAACCGCTGCTCATCGCGACGACGCCGATCGTTCCTGAGTTTGAAATTCGTTGGCACCCGCCGACTGACACAGACCTCATCGACACGTTGCGCACGCTCGATGCCGCGGCGAATCGCGCTCGTGAGGGACTGCGAGTTGTCGAAGACTTTGTCCGCTTCTCGCTCGATGACGCTCACCTCTCGCGGTTGCTCAAAGAACTGCGGCACGAACTGACCGAACGATTGTCGGATCTCGACCGGATGGGACTGACCGCAGCGCGCGACACGCAGGGAGACGTCGGCACGCGGATCAAAACCGTGCATGAGCAAACTCGGCTACGCCCCATCGACGTTGTCGTCGCCAATTGCCGTCGCGTTGAAGAGGCACTCCGCACGCTCGAAGAGTTTTCCAAACTGTTGCTCGGTCAGGCGGCGGAAAGCCCGGCCGGTGAAGAGTCCACAAATTCGCCGCGACCAAGTCCACGACTGGCCGATCCCCAATTACCGGCGCACCTCGAGCAACTCCGCTATCGCCTCTACACGATCGAAAAGGCGTTGACGACCGCTCTCGTCTCGTGCGAGCGGCTGGCCGGTTGCGACTTGTACTTGCTCGTGACCGAATCGCTGTGCCATCACGGCTCCGGCCCGGCCGTTCGACAAGCGCTCGCGGCGGGAGTCCGAATCGTGCAACTCCGCGAGAAGAGCATGACCGACCGCGAGCTGATGGAATCGGCTCGTCGTGTTCGCAATTGGACTCGCGAGGCGGACGCGCTCTTCATCATGAATGACCGCCCTGACCTCGCCGTGCTCGCGGAAGCCGACGGTGTGCATGTTGGCCAAGACGAACTTTCGGTACGTGAAGCCCGTCGCATCGTCGGCCCGCACCGATTAGTCGGCGTCTCGACACACACCATCGAACAAGCTCGGCAAGCGGTGCTCGACGGAGCCGATTACCTCGGCGTCGGCCCCTGCTTCGCCACCAGCACGAAGTCGTTCGATCAACTCGCCGGCCTCGACTTCGTCCGCCAAGTAGCCGCCGAAATCACCCTGCCGTGGTTCGCCATCGGCGGAATCTCGCTAGACAACATCGCCGCCGTTCGCACGGCTGGTGCAGGCCGAGTCGCAGTGAGTAGTGCAATCTGCTCATCACCAACACCCGGGGCGGCCGCGACCAAATTGGTCGATCAACTTCAGCCACCGTCCGCGCCAAATCCGTAATTCCTCTGGCCCCATTCCTCTGCCGAAAACTCTTTGCGGCTCTCCGCCATTCGTGTTGATTTCGGTGCCATGTGAGCCGCAAGGCGCTAGCCCACATTATTCATGCGTATCCAATGAAGCGGCCCGCGAGGGCGTAGAAGGTGTTGTGACATCAGCACTTCAACGCCGCAGGGAGGCC
>SXKJ01000267.1 GCA_005778115.1 Planctomyces sp.
GATGACTTGAGCTTCCGCAGGCTGACGAGCGATCATCTCTTCCGTGATTCCCAGCGACATGCTCCCTCTGTCGCGAAAATCTCGAATTCACACCAGACCATTTTCAACAACTCATCGCCCCGGATCGTGAAGGCTTACGTTTCTGCCAGGTATGCTGTGGTTCCATGTCATCAATGATACGCCCAGTATCTACGCGAAGTGGGCCACTAAGGCATCAAAAAGCGTTGCGATTAGGGAGGCCGTCCTCACGGCGATTCTTCTTGTCGCTGGTGCAACTTTCCTTCAATGGGGACACGGAAAGTTAATTGCATGGATTGCGGACCGAGATCCTGATGCCGCATATCGGGCCGGTGTCACCGGTACGCGTCTTCCTTCAGGGCTTGATGTTGATAAGTAAGATAGGCGTTAGCGTCGGTTCCTCCCGACAATGATTGATCGATGCGTTTGGCAGGCGGAATCGGTGCCTATTCGTGCCAGCATTTTGGCGGTTGGCGAAGAACCTCAACGACGGCAATGGCAGCTTGCGGCTTGGCGAGAGCGCGGAGGTTTTGGCGGAGTCGATCTCGCAGAGGCTGGTCGCTCAAGAGTTGGACGAAAGAGGCTCGCAAGGAGTCGGCGGCGGGCGAGGCGGGTTCGGCCACGAGGGCGGCGGAGTGGTCGGCGAACAGGCGGGCGTTGAGACGCTGGTGGTCGTGAGCCGAGGTCGGGAGCGGAACCAAGAGGGCCGGCAGTCCCGCGCACGCAAGTTCGGCCAGCGTGGTGGCTCCCGCTCGCGAGACGACGCAGGTGGCGCGGCGGTATTGCTCGGCCATGTCGAGAAAGAAGGGTTGCACGTCGGCCGCCAGCGACAACGCGGCATAACGCTGACGAATCGCGTCGAGATCGGCCGCTCCGGTTTGATGCACGATCCGCCAACCGGTGAGTTCGGTTTGCAATGTCGCGAGAGCATCGAGCACGGAGGCATTGAGCGATGTTGCGCCTTGGCTGCCGCCGAGGATGAGTAGGGTCGGCGAGCCGGGCGGCGTTAGCCCCCGAAAATGATTCTCGCCCAGAGTCCGAGGGCTAACGCTGCCCGGCTCGCCAGTTTGGCTGTCTTTGCTGGCCAACTCCGCGATCTCGCGACGGATTGGATTGCCGGTGACGACGGTACGAATCCGCGGCGAGAGATGTTTCGCGGTCTCAGCCCACGGCAGACAGACGGTGTCGGCGAAACGACTCAACCAGCGTGTTGCTTTTCCGGGGACCACGTTCTGTTCCAGCAACACGATCGGTACGCCGGCTCGCCATGCGGCCAAGACCGGCGGAACGCTGGCGAAGCCGCCGAGTCCGACGACAAAGTTTGGCCGTTCGCGTGCCATGATCGCGCGTGCTTGTCGGTACGCTCGCCAATTTTTGAGCAGCGAGGGACCAATGCGGGCCGGAGTCAACGACGGTGAGACTGACTGCAACGGGACGTGCTCGAAGCCAGCGCCGCCGACGATGCCTACTTCGATCGGCTTCTGTGAACCGACAAAGAACACTCGTGCGTCCGGCTCGCGAGCGAGCAGTTCGTGAGCGACGGCGATGCCGGGAAACAAATGGCCGCCGGTGCCGCCGCCGGCGAAGATCACGGTCCGTCGTGTCGAGGCGTTCGTCATGTCGCTACAAATCAAAGTAGGTCAGCCTTTCCAGGCTGACCCTGTTCCAGGTGGACGTGGAACAGAGCGTTCGGGTCAGGCTGGAAAGCCTGACCTACGGGAGTGAAGACTGACAACCGAGGTATCGCATGGCAAGCTGCAAGAAACTCGCAATCGTTCTCTGGCTGCTGTTATCGAGCACATTGATTGCTGCCGATGCGGCGCGGCCGAACATTCTTTTCATCGTCACCGACGATCAAGCCGAGTGGGCGATGAGTTGCTCTGGGCATCCCGATGCGAAGACACCCAACATGGATCGCATTGCTCGCGAGGGTGTGCGGCTGACAAATTGCTTCACGCCGACGCCGGTGTGTAGCCCTTCGCGAGTTGCGATCCTCGCCAGCCGTTACGGCACCGAGGTCGGGATTCTCGACTGGCTCAATCCGAACAAAGAGCCGGAGCGCGGGCTTGATCCGAAGACTCCCGCGTGGCCGAGGCTGCTTGCTGCGGCCGGTTATCGGACGGGGCTGATCGGCAAATGGCATCTCGGCCTGAAGGACGAGTTTCATCCGTCGGTCTTCGGCTACCAGTACTTCATGGGCTTTCGTGGCGGAGGCAACTCACCGCGCAATCCTCAACTCGAAGTGGACGGCCAGGTCCGCAAGGTCGAGGGGTTCGGCGTCGATCTGCTGACCGATGATGCGTTGAAGTTCTTGCAACGCGAGCCGGGAAAGCCGTTCGCACTCTCGCTGCACTTTCGCGAGCCACATGCACCGTACGCGCCAGCCCCGGACACTGAGCAACGCGCGTTCGCTGAGCTTGATCCGCAGGTGCCGAATCCAGACTTTCCGAAGCTCGACACGGCGAGAGTGAAAAAACTGACGCGCGAGTATCTCACCAGCGTGGCCGCGGTCGATCGCAATGTCGGACGATTGCTTGATGAACTGGATCGGTTGAAGCTCAGTGACAACACGTTGGTCATTTTCACGAGCGACCACGGCTACAACATCGGACATCACGGCATCCTCCACAAAGGGAATGCCGCTTGGATTCTGACCGAGAATCCGCCGGGGACGAAGAACGTCCCTGCTCCTCAGCGGCCGAACTTGTTCGACACGTCGCTGCGAGTCCCGGCCGTCATCCGATGGCCAAAACGCATTCCCGCAGGCCGAGTCGTCAGCCGAACGGTGACGCATCTCGATTGGTTTCCGACACTGCTGGAGGCAACCGGCGTCGCTTTGCCAGAAGGGACAATGCTTCGGGGACGAAGTGTGCTCAACCTGCTACGCAGCGAGGGATCGTTCGAACGCAACGACGATCTCTATTCCGAGTACAGCGTGCAGCACACGATGCGTGCCGACATGCGCAGCTACCGCACATCCGAGTGGAAGCTCAAACGGGACTTCCTGAATCCTGATCGCGATGAACTCTACGACCTGCGAAACGACCCGGGGGAGACTCGCAATCTGGCGACGTCGGAACTCGAAGGAGTTCGAACCGCCGTTACGGATTTGAATCGGCGAATTCGGGAGCAGATGGCCAAACTCAAAGATCCGCTCGCAGGGAATTGACTGCGGCAGTTTCTTTTCCTTCGCGCTCTTTGCGACCTTCTGTTCAAATCCCGTGTCTCATCGTGCCCCCCCCTCGACTCTCTGTCCGTTTGGAACAGAAGGACGCAAAGGTCGCGAAGGTCAGATCCTGATGGGCTTGGACGACAAGTGCGTGGAAATTCGGAATTGCCCTTTTGAATTCGTTTCCGACCAAGAATCGTTCGTGTCGTGATGGTTTAAGCCTGTGATGGACTCCGTGGTTTGCCATTGGTCGCATTTCCGACCACAACTAGAATCCGCCGCCTCTCAGATCGGCCTTTGACGACAAGGACTTCACCGTGCGGATTGCGTATCTCGACTGCGTTTGCGGCATCAGTGGCGACATGACTTTGGCGGCCCTGATCGACGCCGGAGCCGATCTCGAAACGATCGTGCGAGGGATCGAATCGCTTGGCCTGCCCGATGTCGAACTAAAAGTCGAAACGGTCGTCAAAGGGGGCTTTCGAGCGTTGCAGATCGAAGTCGAGCACCCCGAACAGCACGCTCATCGACATCTGGCCGATATCACCAAGCTGATCAATGGGGCCGAGGAGCTGACCAAGTCGCAGAAGAAGCTCGCTTTGAAAATCTTCCAGCACATTGCCGAGGCCGAGGCCCGCGTGCATGGGACAACGCTCGACAAGATTCATTTCCACGAAGTCGGCGCGATCGACTCGATTGTGGACATCGTCGGCGCGGCAATTGGATTTGATTTGCTGGGTGTCGATGAGGTCGTCTCGAGTCCGGTGCCGACGGGACGCGGACGGATCGAGATTGCTCACGGTATCTGCCCGGTGCCGGCTCCGGGGACGGCCGAGTTGCTCAAAGGCATCCCGCTGGTTGATCTTCCGGTCGAGGCCGAACTGACCACGCCCACCGGCGCGGCAATCCTGAGGGCGCTCGTCACGCGGTATTCGGCTTTGCCGCCGATGACCGTCGAAGCGATCGGCTACGGAGCCGGCGGACGTGACTTCCCCGATCGGGCCAACTTGCTGCGGCTGTTCGTCGGTGAGAGCACGACGCTGCCGGAATCGGATGAGGTGATCCAGCTCGAAACGAATCTGGACGACGTCACACCGGAGGTCATCGGCTACACCAAACAAAAACTGTTCGAGGCGGGTGCGGTTGAAGTCTTTACGACCTCGATTCAGATGAAGAAGAACCGCTCCGGCATTTTGCTGAGCGTCCTTTGCCGTCCATCTGATATGGATCAGATGGAAGACATTATCTTCACCGAGACCGCGACATTCGGCATCCGCCGTTCTCTGATGCAGCGTTCGAAGCGTGCACGGCAGTCGTGCGTCATCGAAACGCCGATCGGCCAACTGCATGGCAAGCTCGGCTGGCGTCACGGCGAACGACCGCTGTTCACACCGGAATTTGAATCTTGCGCGAAGATCGCGTCCGAACGCCGCATACCGATCCGTGAAGTTTATCGCACCGCCGAGCAAGCATTTGCCGAGCACCTGGAAACCGTGTTCGAGCAGCATGACCATGACCACGATCATGATTGCGGGCACGACCATGATCACGACGGCGGCCATGACCATGATTGCGGGCACGATCATGACCACAGCCATGATCACGACCATGATGTTGGCCACCAACACGATCATGACCACAGCCACGACCATGATCATTTCCACGATCATGACGGCGGACACGATCACGATCACAGCCATGACCATGATCGCGGGAAAAAGAAAAAGCGTTGACCATGACCAATGACAGACATCTGGCAAGCGTGGCGGCGTCAGCCCCGCTCGCCTGAGAGTCTTCACGGATGAGAGTGTGAACTCAAAGAACAGTTTGCACCCAAGGATGGGGGACAATGGAATGTCGTTATTCATTGCAGGAATGATCGCCGGTGCAAGTTTGATTGCCGGAGTACTGGTGGCTCTGTCGGAACAGATTCGGACCAAGCTCCGTCGCCATCGCGACAATGTGGATGCAATTCTGCCGACCAGGAAGGCGGAGCGACCTGTTGGGTCTCATCGAGTCCCTGCCAGCGCGGCTCCCAAGATGAAGCCCACCGCCACACCGTTATCGCGTGCGGCCGCTTATCGAGAGATTCTCGACGCATTGGGTGATGACCTCGACGACGAAATCGCCGAATGGGAAGCGGTCCTGGAGGAATTTCCGCAGGTGATTGGAGCCGAAGAACTCCGCATGGTCGAAGATCGAGTCAGCGAGCCGATGGTCGAGACCGCTCACGAAACGACCGCTGCGGCTTCGCTCCCCGCGTGTGAATCGATCACACCCCTGCATCGCACGCGGCGCATTTCCGAGGACGAGCGGGACATGATTCTGCGATTGATGCGGACCGGCTTTGCTCCAGAAGAAATCGCCTTGTGGCTGAATCTTCCGCTGGAACGCGTGCAGGAGTTCTTGCAGCGAGACTGAAAAGCGTCGGCGCTCGAAAGTGGCCTTCGCTCACCACTTGATTCGTGGAAAGAACCGGCCCACTCGCAGCATGTAGTCCTGGTACTCGACACCAAACCGCTCGACCAGTTTCGCTTCTTCAATTCGAGTACGGGCTACGATGAACCCGAACGGGACGAGGCCCACGAGGCAGACGAACCAGTTGGCTGTCGCCAGACCGCTGCCGGTGAGGCCCAAAAGGAACGCGAGATAAAACGGATGCCGGACGTAGCGATACGGGCCGCTCGTGATCAACGAGGAATCTCTGCGCGTGACGACGGTGTCGGTCAGATTCTTGCCGAGATTGTGAAAGGTCCACCACACCAAGAGGCCGGTGCATCCCGCGAGCGTCACGCCCACCCAACGCAGCCAAACGGGAATCGGCAACGCTGACCACTCCATCCGTCGCGAGTCGATCATCCAGACGATCCCACTGACAGCACAGAGCGCCGCGCTCAGCCGCAGTCCAAACAGAATCCATGCCCCCTCTTGCCATCGGTCGAGCTTCTCGTCCGTCTGGCTCCGCAGGCGATACGTCATCGCGATCGGTCCAAAGACGGTGACGAAGATGATCAGCATCAGCCGGAACGTACTGTCGTCGGCCATTTCAACCTGCGTTCGTTTTTGGACGTTTGATGGTGTCGTCGCCACACAGGAGACGAGTCACTCCGTGACTCGAATTTCCGGTCACGGAGTGACCGGTCTACGTTAGGCCAACCAGCGGTTGATAACTTTGCCGCCGACGTCGGTCAGGCGGAAGTCTCGGCCTTGATGGCGAGCGGTCAGCTTCATGTGATCGAGACCGAACAAGTGCAGCAGCGTCGCGTGGAAGTCGTTGACGTGGACTGGGTCTTTCGCGACTCCCCAGCCGATCTCGTCGGACTCGCCGTAGATCTGCCCACCCTTGATGCCGCCGCCGGCCATCCACAGTGTGAATGAGAATGGGTGATGGTCGCGGCCAGAGGGAGGTGTACCCGGCGTGCGGTTCTCTCCGAGCGGGGTGCGGCCGAATTCGGCACCCCAAACGATCAGCGTGCTGTCGAACAGACCGCGCTGTTTGAGGTCTTTGATGAGCGCGGCGATCGGCTGATCGACGACCCACGAGTTGTATCGCAGATCCCCTTCGAGATTGCTGTGCTGGTCCCAAGCCTCGTAGATGATGTTCACGAAGCGAACGCCGCGCTCAACCAGCCGTCGTGCGAGCAGGCAATTGCGCGGGAACGAAAGGTGCGCGTCGAGCACATTGCCCCGTCCAGTCGCCTGCGGATGCTGAGCTCGGTCGATGCCGTAAGCATCCAGCGTCGTCTTGGTCTCGCTATTGAGGTCGATCAATTCCGGTGCGGCCGACTGCATCCGAAACGCGAGTTCGTAGCTGGCGATGCGCGATGCAATCTCGGGATCATGAATCTTCGACAACCGGCTTTCGTTCAGCGCCTTGAGCGTGTCGAGTCCGCGTCGTTGAAGCTCAGTCGGCAGGCCGCTGGGGTTCGACAGGTTCAAGACCGCTTCGCCCTGATTGCGAAACAACACGCCGGCGTAATGCGATGGCAGGAAGCCATTGTTCCACAACGATGCTCCGCCGCTGGAACCCCGACCGCTGGTCAACACGACGTAGCCGGGAAGGTTTTGCGACTCGCTGCCGAGACCATAAGTCAGCCACGACCCGATGCTCGGCAAGCCGAACGTCGCCCGGCCGCAGCTCAGAAGCAATTGGCCGGGATGATGATTGAACTGCTCGGAGTACATCGAGCGGATCATCAAGATGTCGTCGGCACAGCTCGCGATATTCGGCACGAATTCGGAGAAGTCCGTGCCGCATTCGCCGTGCTTCGTCCACTTGCGTGGCGAGCCCATCAGCACCGCGCCCTCTTTCTTGATGAACGCGAACCGGACTTTCTCCAGCATCGAAGCGGGGAGCGGCTTGCCGTCCAACTCATTGAGCTTTGGCTTGGGATCGTACAGGTCGAGATGCGAAGGGGCGGCCGCTTGAAACAGGAAGATGCAGTTTTTCGCCTTGGGAGCAAACGCCGGCGGCTTGATCGCCAGCGGATTCGACGCGAGTGCCGAGTCGGGATTGGCCGCCAGCAAACCATCCTGCGATAGCATCGAACTCAGCGCGGCACCACCCAGGCCACAGGCGGAGGAGGTCAAGAAGTCGCGCCGTGTGCGCTCGATGTGATTCAGAAACGGAGCCATGCCAATTACTCCCGCGTGATGAATTCGTCGAGATTCAAAAGGATTCTTGCAGTCGCGATCCAGGCGGCCGACTCATCGGGGGACGAACCGCTGATCGTTGAACTGCCGATGAGCTTTTTCGCGTCGTCCTGGTGAGCACGATAAAACTCGCGATTGACGGAGAGCAGGTCCGCCAACTGATGCAGTTCGCGGTCACTGGGCATACGAGCGAGGCACAGGCGGAAGGCTTGAGTCAGCCGTGCCGCGTCATCCGTTGCAGGCTGATTCAGTAATCGTTTTGCGAAGGCTTGCGAGGCTTCCAGGAATGTTTCGTTGTTGAGCGTGATTAGGGCTTGCAAAGGTGTGTTGGAGGCTCGGCGTTCGACGCAGGTGAGGTTGGCGTCGGGGCAGTCGAATGTTGTGAGGTTCGGGTGCGGGGCAGTTCGCTTGAAGAACGTGTACATGCCGCGGCGATTGCGGTCTTCGCCGGTGCTGGTGAGCCACTTGAAGTTGCCGGCATAGCTGAGGTCGGTGATGCCAGGTGGTAGCGCGGGATAAACGCTCGGCCCCCCAATTTTTTTCGAGAGCAAGCCGCCAACATCGAGGCTCAGGTCGCGGACGATCTCGGCTTCGACTCGCAGACGATTCTGCCGAGCAAGCAACGTGTTCTGCGGATCGACTTCGAGCAACTCCGGGCGATGCCGTGAGGATTGGCGATATGTCGCGGAGGTGACGATCAACTTGATGAGAGCTTTACGCGACCAGTTCATAGTTCCGCCTTTAGGCGGCGACGCCGTATTTGTTCCGCCTGAAGGCGGGACTACAAACGTCGTCGCCAGCCAATCGAGCAACTCCGGGTGCGACGGCTTCTCGCCACGCACGCCGAAGTCGTTGACGCTGGAGACGATTCCGCGACCGAAGAGTTGTCGCCAAATGTGATTAACCGTGACCCGCGGAGTTAGCGGGTTGTCGGGCGAAACCAGCCAGCGGGCGAGATCGAGACGGTCGGCCATCGCGAGCTTCTCGTCACGCGGCTTCATCTTTGGGAGTGTCGAGAACGCGGCCGGAACAACTTCCAGTTCTTTGATCGGGTCCAGGAATTCGCCTCGCTTGAACACGAAAGTCTTGCGCGGATCGCTGACTCGCTGAGCGATGACTCGAACGGCCAGCTCGGGCTTAGGTGGCGCTTTCTTCTTGAGATCATCCAGTTGCTTAACCAAGCTCTTGGTGTCCGCGTCGAGGCTGGAGTAGTAGTCGAGCAGTTGTTGCGTTTGTTCGGCCGAGCGTTGATCGAGTTTGACGGCGAATAGTTTTTGGATGTTCTCTGGCACCGTGATCGACGGCTCGATCCCCGTTTGAAGCGATAGCTTGAAGCGGCCGATCGCGTGCTGTTGACCGTATGACTGCCGGAGCTGCACTCGGACAAACACAGTCCCTTCAACAGCCAGCGGTTCTTTGAGACCAAAGATCGCCCAATGGTCTTTGCCAAACTGCGGGGCGATCGCCCAGCCCGTTTCGTCTTTTCCGTCGATGACATCGGCAGCTCGCCACGGTTTATCGACTTGCTCGAAGTCCGCTTTCGCGCCGGCGAACTCCAACTTCCGCACGCTGGCGAAGTCGGCGGTCGGCGAGACTTCGACGGTCATCTCGTTGAGCACGAAGTTTCCGTGAGCGACTCGGCCAGGGCCGCTCGCCGGCAATGTCTTGTCGGCGAGCACATCCAGCCGCAGCGCGGACACATTCGCAACGATCGTCTTACCGGTGATCGTGTAGATCGCCGAGTTCGGATTCGGACCTTTCGTCAGGAACGAGCCATCTTTTTGAGCGACGAACTTCACGTTGCCATCGCTCTCGACTTTCAGATCATCCAATGCGTGCAGCTTCAAGGGCTGAGCCGCAGACTCCGCGAGAGCCGCTTTCGCCTTCGCCTCCCATGCAGCGAACGGCTCGCCGAGCTTGGCTTGTTCGGCTCGCAACCTGGCAGTGACTTCCGCGACATCGGCGTCATGTGCGGATTTGGCTTTCGAGTATGCGGCAACTTCTTCAGGAGACTTGGGAACAATACTCGTCTCCTCATCACCGTTGTTGTACGCCGCGAAGAGTTGGTAGTACTCGCGCTGGCTGATCGCGTCGTACTTATGCGAGTGGCAGCGAGCACAGCCGACAGTCAGCCCTAGCCAAACTGCGCCAGTGGTTTCTGTACGGTCAAAGCACGCTTCGACTCGCCATTGCTCTTTGTCGGTGCCTCCTTCGGTATTGGTTAGCGTCTGTCGATGGAAGGCCGTCGCAAGTTTCTGCATGGCGGTCGCGTTTGGCAGCAAGTCGCCGGCAATTTGTTCGATGGTGAATTTATCAAACGGCAGGTCATTGTTGATCGCTTCGATCACCCAGTCTCGCCAACGGTAAGCGTCCGGGCGTGGGTTATCTTTTTCGTAGCCGTCGCTGTCGGCGTAGCGCGCCATGTCGAGCCAATGTCGTCCCCAGCGTTCACCGAAGTGCGGCGACTTCAGAAGCCGATCGACGAGCTCGTCATAAGCGCTCGGCCGCGAGTCGTTCACGAACGCATCGACCTCCTCGATGGTCGGAGGCAGTCCGAGCAAATCCAGATTCAATCTGCGGATAAGCGTCGAGCGATCAGCTTCTGGAGAAGGTGCGATCCCGCGTTTCTTCAACTCGGCCAGCACGAATTGATCAATCGGATTGCGCACCCAATCACCCTGCTTCATGACCGGAGGCACGACGCGGCGAATCGGCTGATAGGCCCAGTGCGTGTTCCTTATTTCTTTTTTCGGCGAATCATCGTCGGGCCAGACACAGCCTTGGTCGATCCACGCGCGCAGGATGCCGACCTCTTTCGGTTTGAGTTGCGGCCCGTCAGGGGGCATCACCGTTTGCGGATCAGTCCCCGACACCAGCAAGATCAACTTGCTGCGTTCACTGTCTTTGGCCGCGATCACCTGGCCGATGTCGCCCCCCTTCAAGAGCGCGGCATGACTGTCGAGACGCAGGCCCGACTCCTGCTTCTCCGCGCCATGGCATTTCCAGCAGTGCTTCTCCAGCAGCGGACGGACGTCCTTGACGAAGTCGATTTTTCGGTCGGCCGGCGGCGGCAGTTTGTCGGCAGCCAGCGACAGAGAGGCGATGACCACAAACGTTGTGGCTACGAGTGCAAATCGCGGAGTCATGCGGAAGTCTCCGGAGGCAGGCGGGATCTTGCCGAGCTGGGAGTGTTCGACTCATCCGGCTAGCGCCCAATGGTACTTACTTTAGAAGACACTTGCGTTCGGCACGCCGTTTGCGCCAGAGAATGACTTCTTGGAAGGGAGTCAATCTGGCATGGCGGCGAGAGTGAAAGTTCATTTTCCAGTGGATCCTTCGCGGGATGTGGAGTTTGATCGAGCCTTCGAATTGTTGCGCGATCTCGTGGATTGGTCGGCGGCCGATCAACTGTTCTCCATGCGTGGTAATGCGGTCTACACCACCGGTGTCGTGCTGTAGATGCTCGTGTCGCAGCGGATGGCTCCCGAACGCTCGTTGGAGTCGGCGGTGAAGCGAATCATCGACACGCAACCGGATTTCCTGCCGCGCAACAAACTCATCACCAAGAAGACGTTGTCGAATGCCACGGGCGGGTACAGTCGCGCGCGAAGTCGGTTGCAGCGGAACGCGGCACAGTAGTTTGCCGAGCAAGTCCGTGACTCGTTGATCGAGGCCACGGCACCCTCGTTGTACGGACGCCGTGTCTATCTGGTGGATGGGACCACGATCACGCTGGCGCCGGAACCGGTGCTGCGTCGCGAATTTCGTCCCGCGAGCAATCAGCACGGAGTTGGCGTGTGACCGGTGGCGTTGTTGGTCGTCGCTCACGAATTGAGCAGTGGCGCGGCGTTGATCCCCTCCGTGGGAGCCATGTACGGTGAGCAGGCGGTTTCCGAAACGGCTTTGGCTCGCGACCTGTTCGTGCAGATGCCGGATGACGGAATCGTGATGGCCGACGCCGGCTTCGGCATCTTCGCGGTCGCGTGGGATGCGCGGCAGACGAATCGCGACTTCGTGTTCCGCCTGACAGAGTCGCGCTTCACCGCGCTGCGTCGCCGAGCCACGATCGTTGCCAGCGGCCAGAACTGGACCACCGAATCGCACACTTGGCGTCCCAGCGCGAAGAGGCTGTGATTTTTTAGAAGCCGAACTTCAAGAAAGTTTTTTGGGCGCTATAAGTTCTGACATGAATGAATCCAACTCACAAAATGAAGTGTCGGCCGCTCAAGCTCGGATCAAGCGGCCTCATCGGGATCAGA
>SXKJ01000268.1 GCA_005778115.1 Planctomyces sp.
CTAGGTTCCTCGCCGCAACAAGCTGGTTCCGCAAAGGGATGATCGGCCGCGACAACATTGATGATTTCTGTTGTTTTTGGCGTGTCATTGAACGCCTTGCATATTCATATGCCAACAAATCCGCTTGGTCGGACGACGACAAAATAAAGTGCCCAGTAAAGAACCTGGTCGCGCAATTGATTGGGGATTTATTTCCACATAAGGGCGTACCCGCAATCCTCGCAGACTCGGATACTTTGACGCAGATCGTGAAACTACGAAACGATTTGTCGCACGGGAATATTCCACTCACGCTTGAAGTCATCGATACTGCAACCAGTTTCCTAAAACCGCTCGAAGAGGCGGCGTTTTCAGTTCTCAGCCGAATCCGAATTTCACAGCTTCAATGCGACAGTCCGGGGTAGAAGAGAACAACGAAACGCCGAACATCTATATGGCCCCACTCTGTCAACAGAGCGCACCGCGAACGCGGTGAGGAAATTTGGAAGATTTTGTCCTCACGAATTTGGGTGACAGATCACTGAGTTCAATTCCGGTTGCGGGGCGCTTACGGGTTGGCTTCTGCAAACGGTGTCATTGCGCAGCGGATGGCTCCGGTGCGACGCACCAAACATCTATTGAGGGTTCGGCCCAGGTGATCTCTCGATCAAAGGGGCTGTCCGAAAAGACCGGCGAGCCAGAGGCGCTCGCGTCACTCAGGGGTTTCAGCCTTCGCGGTGTTGTGGTGACTCGGTCGGAGACCGGTCACAACCGTCGCCGTGATTCAGACTCTCCTAGAAACTCTTCCGTGCCTCACGATCCGGTGGATTCAAAAAGTGCGGGCTCACGGGATCAACCGTGTCCAGTTAGGCGTCACTCAGGGTGAGGGCGTCGCAGTCCGAAACTCTCAGGTCTCCGTCTTCAAGGGAATGGGTTGAGTCAAACACCGGTCGGCGGCGAGTCGCCAATCAAGGCGAGGGGTTCCAGGTCGCTGGCACACGGAAGTTCGTAGACCGGGCACTCCGTGGCCGGAATTCGAGTCACGGAGTGACTCGTCTACGAGCGGAGTCCGAATCAGCGAGTGATTCGGCTGCCAAGGAATCAGAAACATTTCCGTCAGGTGCTCGCCTCGTGGTGACCCAGTTAGGCGTCGAGCTGACTCGCCGCCGCCGGTGAGTTCCTCATGATCACTTCAAGAATCGCTGTTCATCGAACGACTCCTTGCGTTTGAGCATCCATTACACCGTGCGGCCCAGTCGCGCCGACAGAATCGAGATCGCCTTCGCCTTACCGTGCTTCTTCTCCAGCCGAGCCACGAGCTTCTTCGCCGCCGGATGTTCCCGCAGCATCAGCAACGCGGCCTCCGAGAACGCCCACCTCAAGTGCGCGTTGCCGATCTTGTTGCCGTGACCCGCCGTCTTCTTCCCGGCCGACTCGTGCGAACACTTCACCAATCGGCTGTACGAGACGAATTGCTGCACGCTCCCGAAGCGGCCGATGTCGTGGACCTCGTACAAAATCACCATCGCCAGAATCGGACCGATCCCCGGCACCGTTTGCAGTCGAGCGAATGCCTGCGGATCGTCGATCTTCGCGTGCTGAGTCAGGTACAGTTCGATGCCACGCAACTGCTCGTCCAGATGCTCGGCAAACGCCAGATCGGAACGCACCGCCCGCTGCACGCTCTCGTCCGCGAAGCGTTCGGCCACGCCGATTCGGTTGGCGTGGTACGACAGCTTCTTCTCCGGAGCCGCGACGTTGTACTGCGTAAACGTGTTCGTCACATGTGCGATCGCCTGCCCACGCAGCCGCACCAGCTTCATCCGCCGCCGCAGCAAGTCGCGAGTCGCTCGCATCTGTTTGGGATAAACGTAGGCTTGCGGCAAGTTCCCGCCCCGCAGCAGCCGAGCGATCTTCTCCGAATCGATCTTGTCGCTCTTCGACTTCCCCCCGTGAATCGCCTTCATGTACAGCGCGTGCCCCAGCACGAACGTGATCCCTTCCTCGCGACACAAATCCGCCAGCCAGTACCACGCGAACAAACACTCGCACGAGACGACGAGTTGCTCCCGATACGGCTCGATGAGCTTCAAGAACCGGCCCGGATCACACGGCAAGTCGACGTGCTCCCGAGTCCGCCCCTCGGCATCGACCACGCACACGTGCATGGTTCTGGCGTGCAAATCCACGCCGCAATAGAAAGAATGCGTCTGTTGATAGAATCTCATCATCGGTCTCCTGGAAGAAGAAGCGGTTGATCCCGTCAACCCCGCCGGTCCCACACAGACCAGCCTGCGAGCCTCCGGGCATCGCGCTTAAACTTAGGACAGCCACCTCCATTCCTGGAGGCCATGATGAGTATCAAGGCGGTCAACCCGAGCGGCGGTTGGCGCGTTTCCCGTATTCCAAGGTCGCTGGCCGCCGCCCGGTTACCTTTGTCGTTAGCATCTAAAGACACGACGCTTCGCGGGTTGACATCGAGTTCGTCCGAACTCTGATGAATCGCATTTTGAAACCACGGATGACATGGATCAACACGGATGAGTTGCGCGTGATGGGGCGGCTGTGACATGAAGTGGCCGCCGGGTTGACGATTCGCAAGCGGCGAATGATGTCCAGTTTGGTTGAACCACCGCGGGAGTCTTTTCGTTTTTTTTCGGCCAAAGAAGATGACAGCACCAACTCGCAGCCAGAAGATTGGGGTTCGAGTCGTGACGTGGGAACATGGAAATCGCAGTTGCGCGGTCAAACCGCCAAAGGCGGGGTTGAGATTTGCTCGGCTGTACGGTACGTCCTTCTTCGCAAGTTGTTTTCGGAACACTGATTCAATCGCCGTTGCGCGTGACCAGTGCTTCAGTAATTGTGCTAACAATAGCATGCACCGGAATTGCGGCCGGTGCCGATTTTCAAATGGAAGCATCACTGGCCGCAATCCGGTGATGCTGGTCGTTCGGCAACAGAAGCCCCGTGCCAAAGCGGACAAGCCCCGAGCGGGGTTCCTATTTGACCCCCAAGCGGTTAGCACTCGGTCGGCGGTGCGGTTAAACTAGCGTTAGGCTCTAGGAATCCCTCATCGTGAGTTCGTCGCAGTCAAAGCGTGTGGTAATCGCGGGCGGTAGTGGCTTTCTTGGAGTCTCTCTCGCCTTCCACCTGTCCGCCGCTAATTGGCAGGTAAGTATCTTGTCGCGGAACCGGC
>SXKJ01000269.1 GCA_005778115.1 Planctomyces sp.
AGAGCGTGCCGGCGGCCGGCACGCTCTCCGGCAATCCACTAGCGATGGCCTGCGGCATCGCGACGCTGCGAACGCTGCGCGAAACGAATCCGTATGCGTTGCTTGCCGCAAAGACCGAGCGGCTGTGTCGCGGCCTGAGCGACGCCGCATCGGCCGCTGGAATTGCTCACACGCTGCCGCATGTCGGCAGCATGTTTACGCTCTTCTTCAATCCCGATCCGGTGACGAACAACACCATCGCCGGCCGCAGCGACACGAAACGCTTCGCCCGTTATTTTTGGGGTTTGATCGAACACGGCATCTATCTGCCGTGCAGCCAGTTCGAGGCGAATTTTGTCTCGGCAGCGCACTCCGACGCCGACATCGACGCGACGATCGCGGCGGCAAAAGAGGTGCTGGCAGAATTAGACCGAAGCCATGCGCAATGAGATGCTTGCTCACGCCAATCAATAAAGGCCGTTTCAAGAACGAGCACAACGCGCGAGCGAGTGGTTGTTTTCCCGACGATTTGGCCACTCGCTCGCGCGTCGTGCTTTGTTCGGTAACCGCTTCTAGGTGAGTCGGCGTTTTGAGAGAAATGCGAACTGTGATTTCGTGCTGACTTGAGAGCGAGCCTCGAATCGATGGTGGAACTTCGCCAGCGATTAGGCAGCCCACGGAAAGTTTGGGTGAGCGAGGTCCGCCGCGACGGATCCCCGTCCCGATGGTTTGTGTCGCTCTCAGAAGGCTGACGAAGCTGATCCGTCGCAGGGACTCCCGCTTGCCATGCGCATCCCGTTTCGCCATCGGCTCGACCACGGCTGTCACCTTCCTGACGACGGCTCGTCGAACACACTCTGGTGATTCGTGTTCGCATCGAAACACAAAAGGCTCGGTGATTCATCGCTTGGTCTCCAAGGAGTCGCTGCCTCTTCAGAATTCCAACGATTGGCACTCCGACTGCCATCTGCCGAACGCCGCCCGAATGCGAGTCAGCCCATCCAGACGGGACGTTCCCGCTGAGGCAATCGCTGGACTCGGCTCGATTCGGAAACACGAAGGCTCAGAAGGATCCAAGCCATGACCACCCTATCACAGACCAAGAAAGTGGTTCGCGAACTGACCGCGTTGCGAACCGATGACTCCCTCAAGAAGTCGGCCGAGCGTCATCGCTGCTGCCGTTGCTGTCGTTGCTGTCGCTGTCGCCGGTAGTTGCTGGACCAATCGGCGAGCGGAGGTTGTCCAGCCTCGGATGCGTGGGAATTCACAATCGCATCACCATCGCTCCATCAGCCAGTTCAAGCTGGCCGCTCGCTGTTTTCGCCGTACCGCGACCGCCAGGAAGCGGCCTGCAGTCACCTGTAAGACCACCCCCTCACGGTCGCGGCACGGTTTCCATCGGAAGGAATCGATCATGTCCCTCGCCACGCTCGACGCTGTTTGTTCGATGAACTCCTCAAGATTGCTCATGCCGGGAATCGGCTATGCACTTCGCGAACAGAACCGCTACGTCCTCAACGATCCAGCCATCAATGCCGTCGAGATCACTTTTGAACGAGCCGACGATCCTCTGCGAATCGACCGCTATCTCGGCGATCAAGAGTTTGATCATGTCGGCATCCACGCCCTGAAGCTTTCGGTCGCCAGCCCGGATGCTCCGGGCCACAACTACCTCGAAACGCTGCTGGCCATCGCGGAAGAGAACAACGCCGAGTCGATCAGCGATCACCTGGGCTTCACCCGCGACGCTCACCACGGCGTCGAGATGGGGCACTTTGCTCCGCCCCCGTTCACGCCCGCCGCTCTCGACGCAACCTGTCACAACATTGACTTCGTGCAGACATTTTTTGGTCGGCGCGACCGGCGGTTCTACATCGAGAACATCGCATATCTTTTTCAATTCGAGGGGACTCTGACCGAGGCGGAATTCTTGTGGAGGGTGCTGCGGAATACCGGCTGCGGCTGGTTGCTCGACGTGACCAACGTCTACGCCAACGCGACCAACTTTGGGTTCGATCCCTATGACTTCATTTCCGAAGTCATGCCGGCGGCCGACCGAGTTCAAATCCATCTGGCCGGAGGCTTCTTCGACGAGCAAGCGGGCATGTACATCGACAGCCATTCGGAACCGATTCCGGAACCGGCGTGGAACCTGTACCGCCACGCGCTCGATCAAGGTCGCAGCAAAGTGGACGCCGTGTTTCTCGAACGGGATCAAAACTATCCCGACGAACGTGGCTGGCGGCGTGAAATTCGCCAGGTGCGAGCTATCGCGGAAGAAATCTGTTCGCCGCACTAAATCGTTTTGAGATGCAAGTGAAAGCCCCCTGGTTCTCCGGGGCGGAGTGTGGAAGTTCTGTTTGGATGATGTCGCCGATTGTTGGGAAGGCCGGCGACAAAGTCCTGCGCAAACGGCATGACCACACTTCTCCCCGGAGAGCCAGGAGGCAATGAAGAATGACCGTAGTTCCAAGTTCGTGGCGGACGCTGCCAGCGTCCGTCAACAAATCTCGGCAATGGTTTTCGCCGACGCTAGCAGCGTCGGCCACGATGATGCGAACTTGGAACGACTGAATGATGCAGTACTCAATGACCAAGGATTGCCGTCGTGACCACTCTGACTTCACCGTCGCTGGAAACTTACCGCGATCAAATCCAGCGCTGTGCCCAAACGATGGCGCTGGGCTACGTCGAGGACGTGCGGCCATTCTTGGCCAATGGCTCGAAGATCGAGCAGGTCAAGTTGTTCACGGACGGGAATCTCGACAAACGCATTGACAAAATTCTGGATCAAGTGGAGTTGCTCAAGCCGGTCTTCGATCAGCTCGAAGACCTTGTCTCGGAGTACATCCTCGAGGTGCCTCTGGCCGCGTATGACACGGGTTGCTCGGACGGCGATCGGTTCCTTCGTTGGCTCGGCCTGACGCAGGTTGCGACTCCTGAACAGCAGGACTACATCGCCTGTCAGCTCGCCCGGCACGAAGTCGAAAATGTTGCCCGCCAGAATCGGCTGGGACATGTCCGCTTCCAGGAACTCCGCAGCATGACGGAACGATTGAAAGAGGAACTCGGAACGAATCCGAAGCTGCGCGTGCATCTCAACCCCATTCGGACTTGGGCAACGTTTCAAACGACCGTGCTGCTCGGCGAAGAAGCGACGATTCCGGCGCACGTGATGTTCTTTGCCTGTGGAAATCAAATCCGAACGTCGGCCTTCGAGGAAGCTGGCCGGTACTTCGTCGAGGAGTTGACGACCCACGGCCCGCTGACGCTACGGGATTGGAAGCGGCTGGATCGGTCTGTCTCCTGCGGCGAATTGATGGAGTTCTGTCGCGATGCCGCGGAGATGGGATTCGTGGCATTCGGCTAATTGAAATCTCAGTCGCGGGAGCGACTGAGCTACGTAGGCGAGTCGCTCCCGCGACTCGCATTCGGCTCTGATCTGTGAAATCAGACATCTGATCTGTGAGACTGAGGCCGCCGGACGAATGTAGCTCTCTCTCGTTCGGCGGCTTCTTCACTGAACCACCCACAACCAATGTGGGAGAACATCATGCTGGCTCTGCAATCTGCTCCGACCATTCTTCCGCCGCGACCGCGTAGCGAGCCAGTTCGTGGGATCGATCCCCACGCAAACACGAATCCGCTGCGGCATCTCTTCGTTGCCAACCGTGCGAAGCTGTTGCTGACCTACTTGCTCTTCAACGTCGAGAACGTACTGCGGTTGTCGCAGCCACTGGTGTTGGGGCTGGCGATCAATAATTTGCTGCACGATTCCTCGTTTGGGCTACTGCTGTTTGTCGGCCAGCATTTGACGCACTTGCTGATCAGCTCGCTGCGGCAGATGTACGACACGCGAGTTTTCACCAACATCTACACCGACCTCGCCACGAAGCTGGTCATCGAGCAACGTGACCGCGAGATCGGAACCTCACGAGTCGCCGCTCGCAGTTCGCTTTCGCGTGAGTTCGTTGAGTTCTTCGAGAACTATGTGCCGCTGCTCATCAAATCGCTGTACTCCGTCGTCGGAGCGCTGGTGATGTTGGCGTTCTACGATCGCAGTCTCGTCCCCATCTGTCTGGGACTGCTGCTGCCGGCGGTCGTCTTGAACCGCATCTATTCGCGACGCACGTTTGAGCTGAATCGCCAATTGCACGACGAACTGGAACATGAAGTCGATGTCATCGACGGCAATCATGCGCCCGCAATCCGCCGCCACTACGACGCGGTGGCTTCGTGGCGAGTGAAACTCTCGGACTGCGAAGCGCTCAACTTCGGCACGATGGAGTTGTTCGTGTTGGGCGTGCTGGTGCTGGCTCTGCTACGGACCTGCTCGCTGGCTTCGGCGACTCCCGGAGACATCTTCGCCGTGTTCCGCTACGTCTTGATGTTGCTGATGGGCTTCGATGGTGTGCCGAGACTCGTCCAGCAATTCAGCCGGCTGCGGGATCTGTCGCAACGACTGCGTCGAGCGTAGTGCAAGCGGCCCGCCTGCAATCTGCCAGAACACAGGCGAGCCGCCTGTGCTACGTTCGGCCATGCAAATACTCGTTGAGGAAGTGCAGCGTCACTTCCTGGTCATTTGCCAGATAAGCGTTCAAGTCGCCGATGGAAAGGACGCCCACGAGTTGTCCTTCGGGACTGACGACCGGCAGATGCCGGATGCGATGCGTTCTCATGGTCGCTCGCGCCTCGTCAATCGACATCTCTGGCGAGCAGCACGCCATGTGCGAGGTCATCACGTCCCCGACAAGCGTCTCTTTCGGATTGCGTTGAGCAACCACCACGCGACGCAACACGTCCCGTTCGGTGAAGATGCCGCACATCCGGCCGTTCTCGGTGATGATCAGTGCTCCGACGGAGTTCTGATCCATGTGTTGCGTCGCGGCCAGGACCGTTTCGCGTCGCTCGATGGTGAGCACCGGACGGGGTGGTTTCGCTTTGAGAAGATCGTTGACGTTCGCCATGTTGCTGCTCCTGTTGCGGAAGGTCGGAAGGAGACCGAACCAGCCTCATCAGGACGCGATCTTATGACAGTTTTTTCCGGCGTGCAGTCCCTAATTAAGAAATCTGTCACGCGAGTCGATTACTTCTCAGATAGATAGCCGATCGGAAGCAGAGCCTTCTCGTCCCGACGTTGTGGACTTACTCGGTCGGCGGATGTAATCGGTGGAGCGGAGTGTTGATCCCCGGCAGCGACCGGCTCTTCACGAGAGGCAACCGGACGGCGGTTCGGTGTCGCGTCACGAGCGGCCGACGCCGGAGCACCCTGTTCCGGAAACGTGCGGATCGTCGTGACGATCTCCTTGATCTGATCGAACTTCGCCCCGGTGGGGAGTTCCAGCGTCAAATCCATTCGCCGAGTAACGTGCGATTGAATCGGCAATCCCGATTCGCGATCGATGGTACATGTGCCGAAGCAGTGCCCATTTCGCAGCGTCATTTTTTCGGTCGCACCCGCGTGTTGGACCACGTTGCTGGCCTGCTGAATTTGAGCCGGCACGATATGGCCGAAGAGCTCCAGTGTCGCGTAGCGATCGTTGATCTCACCCAACCGGTAAGCGGTGTCGATGGTCATGGGGATCGGCCGCATGATCTGACGATTCTTTCGCCAGGAAGCGCCGACTTTCACGGTGGCGTCCGCGTTCAAGTCATCGACGTTGTACGGCAACATGCCCACGCTGTCGTCGATGAAGTTGGCGATCCCTTCGTCCTCTTGAGTCGCCGCCAACCGCGTGAGCAATTCCTGCTGCTGACTGACCGGAGCGTGTCGCACGCAGCGTTTCAAGAAGGCCTCAAAGTCGAAGACTTGAACGATCCGATTGTCAGCCCCCAACTCAAACGAGAAGCCGTTATCGACCAGCCCGTGATAAACCCAAGCTGAATCCGGAATGGTCTTTGGCAGCAAGGCCGAGTCGTAACTGACCTTCTCACCCGCGATGTCATGTTCGTAGCGGACTTGTTGATAACGGACACCGAGCCGCTTCACTCCTTGCTCGATCCCCTCAACGGTCACGAAAAGCTTCATGGTCAGTTGCGACGAGCTTTCAATGGGCCGGCCTCCGTCCGGAGACAACTGCCGCAGCCGCTGCTCGACAGTTTTGAAGAGCGGAAATCGCGTCCCAACTTTCAACCGAAATTCGAGATTCTCGGCGGGAAGTTCTTTCTTCGCGGTCTCGCGGCTCTTCTGGGCCTTCGCGCGTTCACCCAATTCCGGAATGGCTTCTTCAGCGCTTGAATCGGCGTTCTCGGAGCCGAACCAGCCGCAGCCAGATAAGCTCAACAGCATTCCGCAGACGGCTACCCAACCTGCAACTCTTGTCCTCATGACGACCTCGCTTCTTCCATGCTGCCCCGCCAAATTCGGCGGGAACATATCAGTCGCTGGTCAGCCGGCAAAGACGATTTCGTCGCACATAAAGTAGACGAGTCACTCCGTGACTCGAAGGCTCCGGTCACGGAGTGGCCGGTCTACTCAAGTCGGCACGCTCAACGGTTCGCCGTTGTCTTTGGCCGAGAGTTGCAGCAAAAACGGAACGGCCACCTCAGCCCAGCGAGCAGGATCAACATAACGGCCAGCCGACGCCCCGAACGCGCTCTGCAACATCTCTGTGTTGATAATGCCGGGATCGAGCGGAATCGCGGCCATTCCATCCGGCAGCTCTTGAGCCATCGCCTGTGTCAGTCCTTCAATCGCCCACTTGGTCGCGCAGTAAGGGGCGACATCCGCCGAGGTGGATCGTCCCCAACCGGAGCTAAAATTGACGATCACGCCCTGTTGCCGCGCGATCATCGCCGGAACGAAATGCCGCACGACGTTCGTGACCCCTTTGATGTTGACGTCGATGACGGCGTCGAATTCGTCGACCGGAACGTCCCACAGCGCCGCGTTGCGATTGATGATCGCCGCGTTGTTGAGCAGCAAATCCGGCGGACCAATCTCCGCCAGCACGCTCTTGGCCCACTCAGCCACATCTGCATCACGGCTCACATCGAGGACGTCAAACCGATGCGGTGCCGTATGCCGGACGCGCATCGACTCAATCGCCAACGTCTGCCGGCCGCAGCCGACCACGCGATGACCAAGGCTCGCGAACTTCGCGGCCATCACTTCGCCCAGTCCCTTGGTGACTCCAGTAATCAAAACCACTCGACTCATGGCAGACTGCGGCATGTGGTGCTCCTCAAACGTGGGGCAGGGTTTCAACCTGCCAGTCCCTGGCAACCATCTCTGGCAGGTTGAAACCCTGCCCCACGATGACGTCATCACCAATTCGTTGCAATTCAAAGTATTGAGCCTGAGAATCCCGGCCCACTGTCACACCCCACCCCCATCAGGAGACTATCAGATGAATCATTTTCGATGGCAGGCCGTTTCCGCAGCCGCCGTTTTTGTGTGCTGCATCGCGGTTGCTGAAGAGAAGGAAAAAGCGACGCAACTCGTCGATGTCAAAGAGATCAAGCTGACCGTTCCCAAAGCCTGGAAGCAGGAAAAGCCAAGCAATCAATTCCGCGTCGCGCAATTCAAGATCGACGCGGCGGACGGTGACAAAGAGGGGGCCGAACTGGTCATCACTCAGTTTGGCGGCGGCGGTGGCGGCGTTGACGACAACATCAAACGCTGGATCAACCAATTCGAGTCGAAGGACCGCAAGTCCAAGGTCACGAAAGGCAAAAGCAAGCTGGGCGAATATGTGGTCGCCGACGTGATGGGCACCTATCTCAAGCCCGACGGGCCGCCGATTGCCGGCAAGACCAAGCCGACCCCCGGCTCGCGAGTGCTCAATGTCATGCTGATGATCGAAGAGAAAGGGGTTTACTTCCTGAAGCTGGCCGGCCCAGAGAAAACCGTAACAGCAGCGGCCACCGATCTGCGAACCTCATTCGGAGCAAAGGCCGACGACGAGAAAGTCTATCCGCCTGAATGAGGTCGTGTGGCGAAGCAGCGGAAATGTAGGCGAGTCGCTCCCGCGACTCGCATTCCGCACGTCAATTAGCTCCCGACGATACGTTTCCCGGTGCGTGAGTTCACAGGCGGAACCTCAGTTGCGGAGCAACTGAGCTACGCAAACACCGCGAGGCAGGCGATTCGCCTGCCTCGTTGGTTTTTCGGACGTCCAATTGCCGGGTTCAGCTTAGTCCCGTTTCAGCAAATAATGGCAGCGTTTGCAGCGGACACGGCGTTTGACCAGGCAGTTGCACTTCGGACAACGCTTGGTTCTCAGGGCAATTTTTCGCTTCGTGCGGGGGCGGATGACCATTTCAACTCGTTCCTCGAACAGTTCAGGCTTGGGCCGGGATCAAATGAGCGGGGAAAACTAGCGAAAGCCCCCTTCAATCTCAAGCGGTTGGCCACAACTTTGCCCGGCCGCTCCTGCACGACGCGTGAGCGAGTGATTATTCTAAATCGCCACTCGCTCGCGCGTCGTGCTGGAGCGCCATCACCACTACCAACAGTGGTCGTGCGGTGCTCTTGCAACAAAATCTGCGATCTGGTTGACAGACCTTGACCACTTCCTACCATCCGCCCGCTTTGATCAAGACGGCTCATGGATGCGAGCCACCGGCGCTTTCAGAATCGAAATCGCAGATAACCTTGAACAAGCACCTGACTATCGCGGCTGGTTGGCCGCGAGCAGGCTCGAACCAAAGGATTGGTCTCGGAGAATTCGCATGGATGCGACGCTCGTTTTGAGCCAGTTGGCTGACATTGCTTTGTCGGCTTCGCAAACCCAGCGGCTCTTCCAGTTCGTAGTTCCGGATTTAGCCGGTCATTGCCGCCTGAAGGCGGAACTACGAACGAGAACAACAATCATCTGACCGAGCCTGTGCCCAAACCGGCTCGGTGGCGCGAGTCGGTTCCCGTTGTTATTTCGCCAGGAACTCAGCACAGGAAGTGCTGAACTTTGGAAGGGACTCCCGCATGACCTCGAAGCCGATTATCGCCCTCAATGCCGATTTCCGTGCCGCCTCCTCTGAGCACATCGCGCTCACCTGGCTCCCCAATGGTTACTTCGACCAAATCAGTGGAGCCAAAACCAGCAAGTCTCCGGGTGGCATCCCGATGATCGTTCCGCCACTTGCCGAGGAAGAAGACCTGCGGGCGTTGCTGGAGAAGTGCGACGGCGTGGTGCTCGCGGGCTGTTCTCTCGATCTCGATCCACGGCGACTGGGCTTCGACAAACATCCGGCAACGAAGCCGATGGCGACTCGACGCGAAGATTTTGATCGTCGTCTCGCGAAGATGGCTGTCGAGATGCGGTTGCCGATCCTGGCAATCGGTGCGGGCATGCAGACCGTCAACGTCGTCTGTGGCGGCACGTTGTTCCAGCACATCCCAGAAGACTTCCCGAAAGCGATCCAACACCGCGACCATGTCGAGCGAACATTGCGGCACATCATCAACATCGTCCCCGGCACACGCATGGACGTCATGTACGGCCCCGGCGAAATCCGAGTGAACAGCGACCACCACATGTGTGTCGATCAGCTCGCTCCGCTGTTCAAAGTCAGCGCCACCGCGCCGGACGGAGTCATCGAAGCCTTTGAGTCTGTCGAAGACGACTGGTTCTGCGTCGGCGTCCAATGGCATCCCGAGAGCGACACCGCCGCCGCGCTGGACATGCAGGCCTTTGAAATCTTCCTCGAGGCATGCGTGGACCGTCTGGCCGGAACCAATACGGACACCGCGCCGATGACCATACCCTTCACGCAGAAGGTCTCTCGCAAAGTGGCAGCTGCTGCGTAACTGCCGTTCGTGTCGAAGCCACATTCTTCAGAGCGCGGGTGCTCTGCACTCTGGCGAGTGCGGCTAGAAAGAAAGATGGATCAACATCCGGTCAATGCACTTCCTGACCGGGCACAGCACTGCTGACGGAGACGACCAGGATCATTCCCGTTTCGCCTCCGCCAGCAGTTTCTTTATTGATTTCCACATCATACGCGACTGGTAAACACCGCCATGGCCTGGCAATTCTGATTACTGAATTGCCAGCCCCCTCGCAAAAATCAACTCGCGCATTTCGGCGGCGATGAAGAACGAGCCGGTGACACAGATCAGATCGTCGGGCGTCGTGATTCTCCGAGCGATCCGCCAAGCCTCGGTCGGTGTGGTTGCGACATGACACGGCACGTCGCTGACGGACTGAATCAATCGCCGCAAGGACTCGGCGGGAACCGAACGTGGATTGTGGAGGTATTGCGTCAGGATGATGCTGTCGAATCGCGGCAGCAGTTGCCTCGCGAGGCCGAGCACATCTTTGTCTTTGGTCGCAGCAAAGATCAGCACGCGGCGCGAGAGGTTCTGCCCAGGCAATGACGTGCTGAATGACTCGTCGAGCGTGTGACCCAACGCGGAAATCGATTCCCAATTGTGTCCTGCATCGACGACCACTGTGGGCCTTCGGGCGACTACTTCGATTCGCATCGGCCAGCGGACTTGTGAAAGTCCTCGCTGAGCGATGTCTGGGGAAATACTCCAATTCAATTGCCGCAGTCGATCAATTGTCGCCAACGCGACGGCCGCGTTGTGCGCTTGATGCTCGCCCGCCATAGTCAACGGCATTGCTGGCCAGTGTTGATGAGGGGTCGTAACGGCCACTGATCCGAAGGTGCCCGATTCCGAATTCGGTGACGAAGGGGTGTAGCCATACGAGAATTCGCGGTTGATTTGCCAAAGGCCTGAATCCTGTTCGCGACAAGTCGTCTCAATCACGGCACGAGCCTCATCGCCAACGACTCCACTGATGACTGGAACTCGCGGCTTCACAATCCCGGCTTTCTCAGCAGCGATCTGCGACAGCGTGCTGCCAAGCAACTGCGTGTGGTCCCGGCTGATTGTGGTCAGCACGCAAGCAACCGGCGAGCAAACATTGGTAGAGTCAAGTCGCCCACCCAAGCCCACTTCCAAGACGACAATCTCTGTTCTCTGAGACTCGAAGAACAACCACGCGAGAGCCGTCGTGACCTCGAAAAACGTGGGATTAAATGGCTGCGGATCCGACTCGCATTGCCGGACGGCGACCTGCACGCGGCGCACGAGCTCGACGATTTGGTCCGGCGTCGGTCGCTGTCCGGCAACCTGCATTCGCTCTTCAAAGGCTTTCACGTGCGGGGACGTGTAGAGCCCGACTCGACGTCCGGCGGCCGAGAGCATCTCCGCCAGCATGATGGCGGTGGAGCCTTTCCCTTTGGTCCCGGCGATATGGATGCAGGGCAATCGGCTCTGTGGATTGTCGAGCAATTCCAGCAGTCGCCGCATGCGACCCAGCTTGAAGTCTTGCTTGCTGAACGCCGGTGTCCGCTCAAAGTTGGTGCGATCGAACAGGAAGCCGATCGCCTGTTCGTAGGTCTGGGCCGATTCGATCATGATGCGAGTAAATATGTCGAAGGGAGCTGCAAAAGTTCGGTTCGACGTGTTGTAACGACACGTCCAGCCGAGGTCTCATCAGCGCGTTTCCTCGATGCGGGGCTGAGGACGTTTCCGATCCCAAGATATTGTGGCTTCAGGGCGTCAGGTCGTTTGACAAAGAAAATAGTCACCACTATCTTCCGCCGCCTTGCGAACTGGACCCCCCGTCTACGGACGCGGTGTCGAAATGGAAAAACTTGTGTCAGGGTTGGAGTTTAGGACGCATCAGGAACGGCCAAAGGTATGAGTCAAGAGCGTATTCGCATCCGCATGGAAGCCTACGATCACTCCGTCTTGGATGTGTCGGCGACGGAAATCGTCGATACCGCCAAACGCACCGGAGCCGATGTCCGCGGTCCAATTCCACTCCCAACACGTATTGAACGCTACACTGTGCTTCGTAGTCCGCATATCGACAAGAAGTCTCGTGAGCAATTCGAGATCAGAACGCACAAGCGGCTGATTGATATTGTGCAACCAACGGGCAAGACAATTGACGCTCTTAATCGTCTGTCGCTGCCGGCTGGCGTAGATATCAAAATCAAGGCCTCTTCGCTGCACGGTTAATTGTGGTGCGCCTTTCTCCGGCTGAGTGCTTGTGCCTCGTCGGATCGCAGCCTTTAGTGCTGACTGCGAGGGGAAAATGTTTCTGCTGGGTCGTAAAGTCGGAATGACGCAGGTCGCGGACGCGAATGGTCGTGCCATACCCGTCACGCTGGTTCAGGCGGGACCGTGCCGAGTGCTGCGAGTCAAGTCGCTGTCGTCGGACGGTTATCACGCTCTGCAAATTGGCTTTGAAGAGAAGCCTCGTCGCTTGGCGTCCCGTGCGGAGCGTGGCCAGGTGGCGGAGTTGGAACGATCGGCGTCGTCGCAAAAGTCAAAAAAGCCGGCAAGTGCGAAAGTTGGTGGTGAGCCGAGTCGAGTCGTTCGTGAGATTCGGTTCCAGGCCGAGCCTGCTGGACATGAAGTTGGCGGAATTCTGACGGTGGAGTTGTTCGACGGTAAGAAATTTGTGGACGTGATCGGGACCACGAAGGGCCGCGGGTTTGCTGGCGTAATGAAGCGCCACAACTTCCACGGTCAACGAGCGTCGCACGGTGTGAAGAAATGCCACCGAGCGCTCGGGTCGGTTGGCCAGAACACATATCCTGGCCGAGTCCATCCGGGCCAGAAGATGGCCGGACGACTTGGCGTTGATCGGGTGACGATTCGGAACCTGAAGTTGTTCTCGATCGACAAGGACAAGAATCTGTTGCTCATTCGCGGGGCGATTCCGGGGCCGAATGGTGGTCTTGTGATGGTTCGCTTCCCGAAGGAGCCGCCGCGGTCGCAGGTGTAGTTGGATTTTACGATTTAGGAATTGGACTCTTCGGTTGGGTGACAACATGGCGTCGGTGGAAGTAAAAAACGCAGGTGGTGCGGCGGCCGGGACGGTCGAATTTGATTCGGCATTGCTCGAATCGAAGGTAACCCCGCGTCTGTTGCGCGATGCCTATATCATGTACGAAACCTGCCAGCGGCAGGGCACGGTCAAGATTAAGACCAAGGGCGAGATTTCCGGCAGTAAGAAAAAGCTGTTTCGACAAAAGGGGACCGGCAATGCTCGTATGGGGCAGAAGCGGACTCCGGTTCGAGTTGGTGGCGGCAATGCGTTCGGCAAGCAGCCTAAGGATTGGTCGTACCGGCTGCCGAAGAAGGCGCTGCGAGTGGCGACTCGGATGGCGCTGGTTGGAAAGCTGAAGGACGGTGAAATCATCGTCGTCGATGAATTCAAGCAGGAGAAGCCGAAAACCAAAGAGGTCACTCAGCTTCTCAAGACGTTGTCGATCTCCGGTAAGAGCTGTCTGTTTGTGGTCGGAGACTACGACAAAACGTTGTGGCTCTCGACTCGCAATATTCCGGGACTGAGTCTGACGACGGCAGGCTGGTTGAATTCGCATGATTTGTTGAAGCATCGCGCGGTCGTGATGACTCGCGAAGCATTTAATACTTGTGTGGCTCGGTTTACGGCCTGAGAACGGTGAGATTCGCGATGATCAATGCGGCCACTGACATGTTGGAAACTCACCAAGTGCTGATGAGCACCTTGGTGACGGAGAAGTCCACGTTCCATCGGACGGCTCCGCTGAACAAGTTTACGTTTCGTGTGCCGGTCGCGGCGACGAAGACTCAGATTCGCAAGGCGGTGCAAGACGCCTTTGGGGTTAAAGTGATCTCGGTGGCGACTCAGCGATATAAAGAATTGGCGGCACGGTATCGCTTCCATCGTGGCTTCACGGCCGAGTGGAAAAAGGCGATCGTCACCATTCACAAAGAGCAGACGCTGCCGGTTTAGTTGGACGGCGAACGCAGGCAGTGGAGTGAGTAAAAGGAAACGCGATGGCGATTCGGCAATACAAACCGACGAGTGCTGGACGACGAGCTGGCCAGGTCATTATCGGTGACGATCTGACGAAGGGCGCGAAAGCTCCGAAGGCACTGCTCGTTCGCCAGAAGAAGCGCGGTGGGCGGAACCATCACGGTCGAATTACGGTTCGACATCGCGGTGGCGGTCACAAGCAGATGTACCGCATCGTCGATAGCTATCGCAGCAATAAAGACGGTCAAGACGCAACGATTGTCTCGATTCAATATGATCCCTGCCGCTCAGCTCGATTAGCGTTGCTGGAGTACGCGAGTGGCGAGAAGACGTTTATTTTGGCTGCCGTCGGCATGAAGGCCGGTCAGAAGATCTTTACCGGGGCGGGTTCCGAGCCGGTTGTCGGCACGAGTATGACTCTCGAAAAGATTCCGCTCGGCATGACGATCCACAACATTGAGATGGTTCCTGGTGGCGGGGCCAAAATGTGTCGGGCAGCCGGCACGGGTGCGGTCCTCAACGCTCGCGAAAAGGCTTGGGCGCAGATCACGCTGCCGTCTGGTGAAGTTCGTCGCGTGCCGGTTGGCTGCAAGGCGACCATTGGCCGCGTCGGCAATATCGAACACAACATGGAGAAGATCGGCAAAGCCGGACGCAATCGCTGGAAGGGCATTCGGCCTACAGTGCGCGGCTCGGCGATGAACCCGATTTCTCACCCGATGGGTGGTGGTGAAGGTCGCCGATCTGGCGGCGGACATCCCTGTAGTCCGTCAGGCGTGCTGGCCAAGGGTGGTAAGACTCGGAAGCCTCGCAAGCCATCGAAGTCGGCGATTCTGCGGCGGCGTAGTTCAAGACGGTACGGTCAGCAAGTGCTGTAGTAGTTAAGAAGCAGATTTGAAATTGAGATTTCAAATTTGAGATTTGAAGTCATGAGGTGGCGTGATGAGTCGTTCCGCAAAGAAGGGTCCGTATGTTGACGCGAAGCTGCTGAAGCGGCTGGAGCGACTTGACGCGTCGGGCCGGAAAGAACCGATCAAGACTTGGGCGCGGCGGTCGACGATTTCTCCCGATTTCATCGGGCACACGTTCCTCGTGCATAACGGCAAGGTGCATATTTCGGTGTATGTGTCGGACGAAATGGTCGGGCATAAGCTGGGTGAGTTTTCGCCCACTCGAACGTTTCGCGGACACGGGGCACGGGGCAAGAAGTAACGATGTGAGTCTGCTGGCGAATGCTGGTAGAGTCTTGAGGCGATCTTTATGGCTCAAATTCGTAGTGAATCGAAATTCGTTCGAGTTTCATCGAGCAAGCTGAAGCCGACTGCGGATCTGATTCGTGGTAAGCAGATTCGTTCGGCTCAGCAGTCGTTGGAGTTCTTGCCGAATCGCGGTGCGAAGCTCTTGCGAAAGTGTTTGGCGTCTCTCGTGGCGAATGCGGAAGACCGAGGCGTTCGCAACGCGGACAACTTGGTGCTCACGAAAGTAGAGATCGGAACTGGCCCGATTATGCGTCGGATTCGTCCGATGTCGCGCGGCCAGGCGTTCGTGATTCGGAAGCGTTTGGCACACATCTTCATGGCGGTCGATGTGCCGGAATTGTCGTAGTCGAGTTTGGTGTTTTCACAGGCTGAACTCGGATGAGTTTGGCGGACTCAGTCGCAGTGAGTGACAAGTTATGGGACAAAAAGTTCGACCTACTGGATTTCGGCTCGGTATCACCGAAACGTGGAAAAGCAAGTGGTATGCGGCGAAGAAGGAATTCAGCACGCTGTTGGGCGAAGACCTGCGACTGCGAAAGTATATCCTCAACAAGTACCAGTATTCGGGGATTCCGCGAATCGAGATCGAGCGGACTCGCGATCAGGTGATCGTGCATCTGCACACGGCTCGTCCGGGAATCATCATCGGCCGCAAAGGCCAGGAAGTGGATAAGCTCAAGGCGGAACTGGAAGAGTTCACCGGCCGCAGGATGGATTTGAAGATCGTTGAAGTCGCTAACCCGGCCCGCAACGCGATTCTGATCGCTGAGGAAATCGCTCAGCAGTTGCTCAAGCGAACGAGTTTTCGCCGAGCGATTAAGAAGTCGATGGATACGGTGATGGAGTCGGGAGCGTTCGGTGTGAAAGTGCAGTTGTCGGGTCGCTTGGGCGGAGCGGAAATGTCCCGTACCGAGAAGGCAATTCGCGGCTCGATTCCGCTGTCCACGATTTTGAGAAACATTGATTATGGCTTCGCGGTTGCGAAGACGGCTCAAGGTACGCTGGGTTGCAAGGTTTGGATTGATAACGGACCGTTTGTAGACGGAGTGAGTACACATGGCGTTAATGCCGAAGCGAGTCAAACACCGCAAAAGCCAAAGAGGTCGCATAAGAGGTGACGCTAGCCGCGGTGCGACGGTCGCTTTTGGTGATTGGGGTCTTCAGTCTTTGGACGCGGGCCACATCGCCGCGACCACCATCGAGGCTTGCCGAATCGCTGCGAACCAATACATCCGCGGTGAAGGTAAGTTGTATATCCGCATCTTCCCGAACAAATCGGTGACGGCGCGGCCGTTGGAAACTAGAATGGGTAAGGGGAAAGGTGAGCCCGACCACTGGGTCGCGGTCATCAGGCCCGGGACCGTCCTGTTCGAACTGGCGGGCGTGTCTCATGATGCGGCTCGTGATTGTTTCGCGCGAGTGGCTCACAAGCTTCCGCTGCGAGTGGCGTTGGTTGCACGTCATGCGAGATAGGTGAGTGTCAGATGCGAGCGAAAGAATTGAGAACACAGTCGACAGAGCAATTGCAGCAGACGAAAAGTGTGCTGGAATCGGATTTGTTACATCACGTCGCGACAGTGGCGGCGAATGCCGGAGAAGCGAAGCGTCGCCGCGAAATCCGTAAGGACTTGGCGCGCGTATTGACGTTGTTGAATCAGAAGTAGGCGAGAAGGGGCGGACGACAATGAAGCGGCGAGTCATCGGACGAGTCACCTCGGACAAGATGCAGAAGACGATTCGCGTGTCGATTCCTCGACGCGTGAAGGACGCTGTGACCGGCAAGTTTCTCAATCGAGAGACGGTCTGCCTTGCTCACGACGAGAAGGAAGAAGCCAATCTGTCCGACGTAGTGGAATTGGTGGAATCCCGACCGTTGTCCAAGTTAAAACGCTGGGAATTGGTGCGTGTGGTTTCTCGCGGAGCGAAGTAGGTCGCACAAACCGGTGGCCTTACAGCCGGCATAAGGGTGAGTTTCTTATGATTCAGATGCAGACAATGCTGGACATCGCCGACAACACCGGCGCAAAGACGGTGCGGACGATCAAAGTGCTCGGCGGAACTCATCGCCGCACAGCGGGTATCGGTGATGTCGTCGTGGCCAGTATCCAGAAGGCTCTGCCAGGCGGAGCGGTCAAGTCGGGACAAGTGGTGAAAGCGGTTATCGTTCGCACGAAAAAGAAGGTGCGACGTGAGGACGGCGGATACGTCAGCTTCGACAGCAACGCGGCGGTATTGGTTGATGCGGAGAACAATCCTCGCGGTACTCGCATCTTTGGTGCGGTGGCTCGCGAGTTGCGAGACAAGAAGTTTATGAAGATCGTCAGCTTGGCAGTGGAAGTGGTGTAGTCATGAAGCTCCGGCGAGAAGACATGGTGGTGGTGTTGAGCGGCAACTTCCGAGGGCAAGGCCCCGCGAAGATTGTTTCGATAGACCGCGACTCTAAGCGTGCGATCGTTGAAGGCATCAACACTGCTCTGAAGCATGTGAAGCGCGGACATCCAAAAAGCCCGCAAGGGGGTCGCGTGACGATCCCGGTCGCGATCGACGTCACTAACCTCGCCCTGCATTGCCCCAGTTGCAACCGGGGCGTGCGAGTGAAGAGCGAAGTGATTGATGGTGCGAAGCGTCGCGTATGTGGCAATTGCAAGAAGTCCCTCTAGTTGATGCGGTAAGTCGTCATGGCCCGTTTGCAAAAACTCTACAACGAGACGCTCATTCCAGTGCTTTCCGAGAAGCTCGGCATCCCGAATCGCTATGCGGTTCCGCGATTGACGAAGATCGTCGTCAGCATGGGAGTCGGCAAGGCGACACAGGATCGTAAGCGGCTGGAAGAAGCCGTGACACACCTTGGGATGATCACCGGCCAAAAGCCGAGCATTAAGAAGTCACGCATCGCGGTGTCGGCATTCCGGCTTCGCGAAAACATGGAAATCGGCTGTGCGGTGACTCTGCGTGGCCAGCGGATGTACGAGTTTCTGGATCGGTTTGTTCTGTTGGCATTGCCTCGCGTGCGTGACTTCCGTGGACTCAACCCGAAGTCGTTCGACGGTCGTGGCAACTACTCGACGGGGCTGACCGAACAAATGGTGTTCCCGGAAATTCCGGCGGACAAAGTGGCGTTTACCCAAGGCATGAATATCACGTTCGTGACGACTGCCCGCACGGACGAGCACGGACGAGCGCTGCTCGTCGAGTTGGGGATCCCGTTTAGCAACAAGTAATCAGTTTTCAAGGTCAGTGAGTTATGGCAACGAAAGCACATATCGCGAAAGCGAAACGAACTCCGAAATTCAGCTCGCGTCGCGAGAGTCGATGCCAAGTGTGTGGCCGCCAACGTGCGGTTTACCAGAAATTCAAATTGTGCCGTATTTGTTTCCGCAACTTAGCTCTGGACGGCATGATTCCTGGTGTGACTAAGGCGAGCTGGTAAGTAGGCGAATTCATTATGATGACCGACCCGATCAGTGATATGGCGACCCGCATTCGCAACGGCCTGCAGAACGAGGCAACGCATGTAGACGTGCCGACCTCGAATTTGAAGGTACAAGTCGCGGCCGCGTTGCAGCGAGAAGGCTTCATTTGGGACTTCGAGTCGCACGAGAATGAGAACGCTCCCGGTGGTACCCTCCGGATCAATTTGAAGTACGGGCCGAGCGGTGAGCGCGTGGTGCGAAGCATCAAGCGTGTCAGCAAGCCAGGACGCAGGATTTATTACGGTTGCGAGAATATGCCGAAGGTTCTGGGTGGGATGGGAGTGCTCGTCCTTTCAACGAATCAGGGTGTACTCAGCAATCGTGAAGCGAAGGATCGAGGAATTGGCGGCGAGGCGCTGCTGGAGATTTGGTAACGAGTGCATGGGGCAAGTCTTCGACTTGCCAGTGAAATAGTTTGGCAGGTTGAAGACTTGCCCCACAAGAAAATAGTTCGGGTGGCGAAATGTCCCGAGTTGGAAAAATGCCTGTGGTCGTGCCGAGCGGCGTCACTGTTGACGTGGCTGCGGGACATGTCAATGCCAGCGGTCCTAAAGGGAAACTGTCGGTCGCTCTGCATCCGGCGGTCATTGTCGCGAAGGACGGGACAACGCTGAATGTCTCAGTTAATGGGACAGGTCGAAGCGAGCGATCGTTGCACGGGCTGTATCGGTCGCTGGTGAATAACGCGGTGGTCGGAGTTCACACGGGCTTTGAGAAGCGATTGGAACTCAACGGCGTCGGTTATCAAGTTCAGCTCAAGGGTAAGAATCTGGAACTGTCGGTTGGTTACTCCAAGCCGGTGGTGTTTGAAGTCCCGACGGGCATCACAGTGACTCTCCCAGACAACACACACTTGGTGGTGGCGGGAGTCGATAAGCAGGCGGTCGGTCAGTTCGCCGCTAAGGTGCGTGCCTCGCGAGTTCCGGATCCGTATAAGGCCAAGGGAGTCAAGTACGCGGGCGAATTCATCCGTCGTAAGGCTGGTAAAGCGTTTGGCGCGGGTGCCAAGTAGGTTTGAACAAAACAATTTCGGTGTCGTCAAGACGCCAGATCTCAACAAAGTGCGGCCATGTCGATCACAAAAACTCTTCAACGTAGTCGTCAACGCCGAACGTGGCGTGTGCGCAATCAAGTGCGCCGCTCCGCGAGTGGTCGGTTGCGACTGTCGGTCTTCCGCAGCAACAAACACATCTCGGCTCAGGTTATCGATGACGCGTCCGGTCAGACAGTCGCCGCTGCCAGCAGCACGGAGAAGGATTTGCGCGGGCAGTTGAAGAATGGCGGTAACGTCGAAGCGGCGACCATCGTGGGCAAGACGCTCGGCGAACGCTGTGCGTCCAAGGGAATCACCGAAGTAGTGTTCGATCGCGGGCAATACAGGTATCACGGGCGTGTCGCGGCGTTGGCCGACGGTGCTCGTGCGGCGGGTTTGCAGTTTTAGTCGAGTGAATCGCGAGGGGAACTGTGGCAGAAAAACGATCAGATAACCGTTCCGAGAACCGCTCTGACAGCGTCGAGCACACATTGCAAATTCGGCGATGTGCTTGCGTGGTGAAGGGTGGTCGCCGTTTCAGCTTTGCGGGCTTGGTCGTGGTCGGTGACGGTCGCGGCACGGTTGGTTGGGGCTACGGCAAAGGGCCGGAAGTTCCGATCGCTGTCGAGAAGGCAACTCGCGCTGCAGAACGGACTCGCATTAAAGTGCAGGTTGTTCATCAAACGGTTCCGCACCGTGTCGAAGGGCGTTTTGGAGCATCTCGCATCGTTCTGATTCCGGCCAGTCCTGGCACGGGCATCATCGCCGGCGGTTCAGTTCGGTCGATCATGAACGCGGTTGGTATCACCGACGTTTTGACAAAGAGCTTTGGCTCAAACTGCCCACTGACGTTGGTCAAGGCGGTGTTCGAGGCACTCAAGTCATTGCGTACTCGCGATGAAGTGGCTCGGTTGCGCGGCGTGCAGTTATAAAAGCATCAGTTTCTGGAAGAGTTTTGAAATGCACATTCACGAAATCACCGCTGTCGCCGGTCGCCTGGGGCCGAATCGGAAACGCATCGGCCGCGGTATTGGCAGTCACGGCAAGACCGCTGGCCGAGGCCACAAGGGCGAAACCTCACGTTCCGGCGCCAAAGGATACTTGTTCAAAGAAGGTGGCCAGATGCCGTTGTTTCGCAAGATTGCGAAGCGTGGGTTCTCGGCCGGCGACTATTCAGCTCAGAAGAAAATTGCGATTGTCAACGTTGGAGCGTTGGCCAAGTTGGACGCAGCGGTTTCAGTCGTGGATGCCGAGGCATTGATTGCCGCAGGATTGATTCCCCGCCGTAGCCAAGTGGTGCGTGTGCTGGGTGGTGGCGACCTGACGCGGGCATTGACGGTCCAGGCCGATCATGTTTCGCGCAGCGCCGCGCAAAAGATTGAAGCTGCGGGCGGCAAGGTAGTCTTGTAATAGGTGCTCCGTAAGCGTTCGCCATACCGATGTGTTCGTATTGAGGGCCGAGTCCCTCTGAGTGAGTGATGATCCAGAAGATAGTGGCCATCCTGGCGATTCCTGACCTCCGCCGCAAACTGCTCCTGACGGCAGTGTTGCTTGCTGTGTATCGCTTGGGATTTTGGGTCCCGCTGCCGATTGTCAACCAAGCCCGCTTGAAAGAGACCATTGATAATGTCGCTCAAGGACAAGGCGGTGCGTTAGGTCAGATTTTGCAGACCGCGTCGCTGTTCTCGGCGAGCCAGGTGGGATACAGCACGATCTTTGGTCTGGGAATTATGCCCTACATTTCGTGCTCGATTGTGTTTCAGCTTTTAGCGACGGTGTATCCGCCGTTGGAACGCCTTCAAAAGGAAGGCGAGTCCGGTCGTCGTCGAATCAATGAATTGACCCGGCAGATCACAGTTCCAGTCGCGTTTGTACAAAGCGTCGGTTGGGTGATGACGATGTCTCGTGGGTCATTGACCGGCAGCAGTCTCGTTTTAGATGGTTGCGGTGGGCCTTTCGATATTATTTCCACGGCTCTGATGATGACCGCTGGGACGATGTTTTTGATGTGGATCGGTGAGCAAATTGATGCGTTCGGAATCGGCAACGGGATTAGCTTGCTGATTATGGCCGGCATCATGGCTCAAATGCCGAGCGCCGTCTTTGAATTATTCAGACCGGTGCTCACGCAGGGCGTGTCGATCGGTTCGGATAGTGGCATTGACCGAATCCTGCTTTTGGCAGGGCTGTTCGTGGCGATCGTGCTGGGTGTGGTTTTTGTCACACAGGCCCAGCGGCGAATTCCTATTCAAAGTGCGAAGCATGTGCGCGGGCGTCGAATGTTTGGTGGGGCGGAGCACTTCTTGCCCCTGAAGTTGAATCAGTCCGGAGTCATGCCGATCATTTTCGCTTCGAGCCTGCTGATGATTCCCAGTTACCTTTACCATCAACTGATTGAGAATTGGAGCGTCCCCTATCTCAATGACTTCTTTGCTCTGCCTGCTGTTTACTATCTCAGTTATGCGGGGTTGATTTTCTTCTTCTCGTACTTCTGGGCGGCCGTCACGTTCAATCCGAAAGAGATTGCCCAGAACCTCAAGGACTACGGCAGCTTCATCCCGGGTTACCGTCCGGGCGAGCGCACCTCAAAATACTTGGAGCAAGTTATCGTTCGGGTCACGTTTGTCGGTGCGGCGTTCTTGAGTTTGCTGGCGATTACCCCCAGCATTGTGGGGAAGGTCATTAACGTGAATCCGCTGATCGCTGGTTTCTACGGCGGTACCGGTTTGTTGATTGTCGTGTCGGTGTCGATCGACTTGATTCAACGCATTGACAGCCATCTGTTGGTGCGGAATCAGGCAGGCCTGACCGAAGGTTAGAAAAGATTCGAGGTTGACATGAAAGTTCGGTCGAGCATTCGGCGAATCTGCGAGGGCTGCAAAATCGTGCGGCGCCGCGGTCGCATGTACGTTGTCTGCCGTCTTGATCCACGCCACAAACAACGCCAAGGTTAGGGAGAGGAACGATGCCACGTATTCAGGGTGTCGATATTCCGAACGACAAGTTCGTGTATATTTCGCTGTCGTACTTGTACGGCGTGGGACAGAGGGTCGCGCTGCGATTGTGCCATCAGATGGGCATCGATCCGTGCATGAAGGCCGGCCAACTGTCGGACGACAATGTCGCTAAGATCAACGCTTACCTCGATAAAGAGGTGTTGGCCGAGGGACAGTTGCGTCGAGCGATTCAGCAGGACATCGGACGATTGAAGGACATCAAGAGTTATCGCGGAATGCGGCACCGCCGCAACTTGCCGGTTCGCGGTCAGCGAACACGAACGAATGCTCGCACACGCAAGGGTGTGAAGAAGACGGTCGCCGGCAAGAAGGGCGTCAAGGATATGAAGCACTAGGCTCGAGCCTAACGGCTGAACTCGAATAGAGGGGCGGAACAGTGGCAGCGGGAAAGAAAAAAGTACGACGGCACGTCAATAAGGCGATTGCTTTCATTAAGGCGACGTTCAATAACACAATTGTCACCGTGACCGATCCGGCCGGCGATGTGCTGTGTTGGGCGACTGCCGGCACGGCGGGATTCAAAGGAAGCCGCAAGAGCACTCCGTTCGCCGCGCAACGAGCGGCGGAGATTTGTGCCGAGCGTGCAGCGAAGTTTGGAGTCCGCGAGATGGAGGTCCGTGTGAACGGTCCTGGTTCGGGCCGCGAAAGCGCGATTACCGGATTGCAGAACTCCGGCATTGTCGTCCGTTCAATTGAGGACATTACGCCTTTGCCGCATAACGGGTGTCGTCCGCCGAAGAAGCGTCGCGTGTAATTTTCGACGGCGGGTGACAGACGTTTTTCTTGAGATAAGAGTGCGGTCTTCTAGGGAGGTTTACGATGCGAATTCGTTGGCGAGGTCTGGAACTTCCGAGCAAAGTGCAGTTGGTCCCTGCGACGGCCACACCAACTTATGGAATGTTCGTTGCCGAACCGTTTGAACGTGGTTTTGGTGCGACAATTGGTAATAGCTTGAGGAGGATCATGCTGACCAGCCTGGAAGGGAGCTCGATCACCAAAGTCCGAATTCAAGGTGTGCAGCACGAATTCACCACCGTTCCTGGCGTAGTTGAGGATGTGACCGACATCTGTTTGAACATCAAGTCGGCCGTCGTGAAGAATCACAGTTCGACGCAGAAGACTTTGCGGATCGAGCGACATCAGCGGGGCGTCGTCACCGCTGGCGACATCATTTGCAGCGATCAAGTGGAAGTTCTCAACAAGAACATGATCATCGCCACGATGACGGATGATGTGCCTTTCAACATCGAACTGACGGTCGAAAATGGCCGCGGTTACATTCCGTCGTCCGAGTATCACGCCGCCCACGATGAGGAGCCGGGGTTATTGCTGCTCGACGCGATTTTTTCGCCAGTGGTTCGCGTGCGGTACAAGATCGAGGATTGTCGCGTCGGGCAACGAACGAACTACGACAAGTTGATTCTGGAAGTCTGGACCAACGGGACCATCTCGCCGGAGATGGCTGTCGTGGAAGCGTCCAAGATTCTCCGCAAGCACCTCACTCCGTTCGTTATGTTCCGTGAGGCGGGTGCGGAGATCAGCCCAGAGGGTGGTCTGCGCGACATGATGGATGCGACGGGATACTCACCTGTTGATTTGGAGCTGGAAGAGAAGCTCAATCAAAGTTTGGCCGAGCTCAACTTGTCGGTGCGAGCAACGAACTGTCTGGAGTCGGAAGGCATCAACACGATCCGCGACTTGGTGACTCGTAGCGAGGACCAGTTGTTGCAGGTGCGAAACTTTGGTGAGACGACCTTGGTTGAGGTTCGCGAGCGTTTGAGCCTGATCGGTTTGCGATTGGGCATGAAGGCGTCTCGGACGATGGCGGCGAGGTCATAGATTGGATTGGTTGAGTTGTTGGATTGGTCGGGATACCGGACCTCCAAGTGAATTTGCGACGAAGAAAGAGTTGGGTGATTGATCATGCGTCACAGACTTAAAGGCCGGCATCTGGGGCGGAACGGTACACATCGTCGCGCTTTGATGCGCAACTTGACTCGCGCGTTGATTTTGACACTTGATCAAGAGACGGCGGGAGCAGCCAAGGCTGGCGGTCGGATTCGCACGACGTTGGCGAAGGCGAAGGAGGTGCGTCCGTTTGTCGAGAAGCTGGTCACGACCGCCGTGAAGGCGAAGAAGTGCCTCGACGTCGCGAACCAGATTAAGAGCCCGCATGAGCGTGGGAGTGAAGAATACAAGAAGTGGCGTGCGACGGATGCCGGGCAGGCGTGGCTGAAGGAGCAGGCCAAGTATATTCAACGTCGCCGCCAACTGTTTGATGTTCTCCGCAGCAAGAAGGCGGTAATTCTGTTGATTGAGCAAGTCGCGCCTCGTTTTGAAGATCGGCCAGGCGGTTACACCCGCGTGGCGAAGATCGCGAAGCGGCGATTGGCGGACGGGGCCTACTTGGCATACATCGAGTTCGTTGGTGAGCCGACGCGGTTGTCGGTCGAGAGCAAGAGCTAGCTCGACTCGGAATTCATTCAAGCCCGGTGGCTGCAAAGTCGCCGGGCTTTTTCGTTGGTGGAGTGACCGATACGCTCAGTGCCGCGAATCGGTTCGCGATGTGAAAGAGGGTTCCTGTGTCAGCGTCAATCGGCACGGTCTATTTGGTGGGTGCGGGTCCGGGAGATCCGGGGTTGCTGACGCTGCGCGGAATGGAGTGTCTGCGGCGAGCGGATGTCGTATTGTACGACGGATTGGTGAATCCGATTTTGTTGCGGCACTCGAAGGCCCGTGCGGAGCGGACGTGTCGAGTCTCGGATGGTCGTGAGCGCCGGCTGGATCAAGATGAGATCAATCGGCGACTAATCGCGGCGGCACAGGCCGGGAAGACTGTTGTTCGATTGAAGGGGGGCGATCCGTTTGTGTTTGGCCGCGGCAGTGAAGAGGCGGCGGCACTCGCGACGGCGGGAATTCCTTTTGAAGTTGTGCCGGGTGTGACAGCGGCAGTGGCGGCGGGAGAGTATGCGGGGTTTTCGGTGACCCATCGCGATCATGCGTCGGCAGTGGCATTCATCACGGGGCATGAAGATCCGGACAAGGGCTCGCCAAGTTTGGATTACCGAGTGCTCGCCGCGTTTCCAGGAACGCTGGTGTTCTACATGGGTTGGCATCGTCTGTCGCAAATCGCCGAAGCGCTGATCGCATCGGGCAAGAATGTGGCGACGCCGGTTGCGGTGATCAGTCACGCGAGTTGGCCGTCACAGCAAACAGTGACAGCGCCTCTGGGGGCGATCGCGGAACACGTTGCGTCTGCGGGTTTGCGTCCGCCTTCGTTGATTGTAATTGGTGAATGCGTGCGGCAGCGCGAGCAACTCGCGTGGTTCGAGAAGCGGCCGTTGTCCGGGCGACGGATTGGCGTGACGCGAGCAGACGAACAAGCGGACTCGCAGATTGACCGCATCTTTGAATTGGGAGCGGAGGCGGTGTTGATGCCGACGCTGGAGATCGAACCTCCAGTGACGTGGGATGCGGTCGATGAAGTTCTGCGGCGGGTCGGCGAGTTCGACTGGATTGTTTTCACGAGTGCGAACGGTGTGCGAGCGTTGCTGGGACGTCTTTGGGAATTGGGGGGCGACTCGCGGCGGCTTGGTCGGGCGCGGCTGGCCGCCATCGGTCCTTCGACGGCGGCGGTGCTTGGTGAGTTTCAACTGCGTGCTGATGTCGTGCCTGAGACTTATCGGGCTGAGCATCTAGCGGCCGCGCTTTGCCCGCAGATGGCCGGGCAAAAAGTGCTGTGGGCACGAGCCAATCGCGTGCGGGACGTTTTGCGAAACGAATTGACGGCGGCGGGTGCTCAGCTCGAAGAGTCTGTCGTCTATCAGCATCATGATGTTGAAGCTTGGTCGGATGACATCAATCAGCGGTTGATCGCGGGGCAACTTGATTGGATTGGTGTTAGCAGTCCCGCGATTGCTCGCAACGTTGCGCGGTTGATGCCGGAGGCGGCGCGAGCGCATCTTGGCGAAAGCATTCGGATCGCGAGTATTAGTCCGGTGACTTCGGCAACCTGCCAGGAGGTTGCCTTGCCGGTGTCGGCTGAGGCGACTGAGCACACTTGGGATGGGATGTTGGCGGCGATTCAGCAGGTGGAAACGGCGAAGTGAGTTCGCTCTCTTCGCTGCCCAGTGCGGTCATCAGGATGACCGGAGTGAGCGGAAAGTCGGCTCGCACCGCTTCCACGAGTTCCAGGCCATCCATCTCATCCATTTGCAGATCGGTCAGCACCAAGTCGATCGGCTGCGCTTTGAGCGCCACCAGGGCGTCTTTGCCACAGGTGGCGAGCAGGATTTGATAACCCCCGTCACGTTCCAAGAGGCCGGACGCCAAGCGGCGGTCGATGGCGGAGTCATCCACGACAAGAACAGTGTGCATTGCAGGACGCATGACGGTTAGTTGCCTTTCAAGTAGCCTCGGACTTCCTCGAACACATTCTCAAGTTCTTGGCTGAACTTTTCAAACAGGACGCGGCTTTCTTCGGTTTGCCCCAGTTTACAGCGGCTCTCCAAGGCCACCGCCAGTTCCAGTGGCTGGCCGCCAAACAGCCGCAAGGCCGCCTGCAAGGTATGCGAGGTTTTCGCGACCGTCAGCCAATCGCCGGTGGCGGCTCCGCCTCGCAAACGAGCCTGTAATTCCGGGCCTTCTTCGAGAAATGCGGTCAGGACTTCCCGCAGTAATTCGGTGTCTTCGCCGACCGTGCGCAGAGCCTGTTTCCAGTTCAACCGCTGGGTCGAACGAGACGTTTGGACGATTTCGCCGCCGGGCACCGCCTCAACCTGCCCGCCGGACAAGGAAGGCAGGCTCGCCGATCCGGATAGCGCCTCGCGCAGCACGGTGATGACTTCCTGCTGTCGAATCGGCTTGGCGATGTAACCGTCCATGCCGGCGGCGAGGCAGAGTTCGCGATCGCCCTTCATGGCGTGCGCGGTCATCGCGACGATCGGCGTGTGCTGGCCAAGGGCGGATTCGAGTTCGCGGATCGCCGCGGTCGCTTCGAAGCCGTCCATCTCAGGCATTTGCACATCCATCAGCACGATATCAAACGGTCTGCCGTCTGGTGGAGTGCCCCACATTCGCACGGCTTCGGCTCCATCGTTGGCGACCGTGACTTGATGCCCCCACTTTGTCAGCAAGCCAACCGCCAACTTTTGATTGGCCAGACTGTCCTCAGCCAGCAGGATACACAGTGAAGGCAACCCGTCTTGCGGCGCGGCCGCGTCGACCTCGACATGATCTTCGGCCGCATTGATCCCCAATGTCGCCACAAGCGCATTGAACAACTCCGACTGCTTGATCGGCTTAAAGAGATACGCCGAGATGCCCAACTCGCGACACTTCGCCACGTCGCCGGGGCGGTCGCCGGAGGTCAGCATTAACACCATCGTGCGAGCCAGGGTCGGTTCGTTACGGATGGCCGCCGCCAGCATGAAACCATCGGTGTCCGGCATGTGCAGGTCTGAGAGCACAAGAGAGAACGGCCGCGCGGCAGCAGTCGCTGCTCGCAGTTCTTCGACCGCTTGCTTGGCGCTCGACGCGCAGACCGGTTCGAGGCCCCAGTTGTGGAGGATCTCTTCCAGGATCAGCCGGTTCGTGGCGTTGTCATCGACGATCAGCACGCGTGTCCCGCGCATCACCACAGACCGAGCAGTCGTCGGCTCCAACGGCACCGGCGGCACCACGAATCGCGTTGTGAAATGAAACGTGCTGCCGACGCCCACTTCGCTATCCACCCAGATGCGTCCACCCATCAGGTTCACGATCCGCTGTGAGATGGCCAATCCCAAACCGGTGCCGCCGTATCGTCGAGTCGTCGAAGTATCCGCTTGCTCGAATGCTTCAAAGACCAGCGATTGCTTCTCCGGTTCGATGCCAATGCCGGTGTCGCGCACGTAGAAGTGCAAAAGGATCGTGGGAGTGAAGGTCGCGCCGTTGGTGTTCGATGCCAACAGTTCCTCGTCCGCGTGGCTGACATCCAGCACCACTTCGCCGTGCGGTGTGAACTTGATGGCATTGCCGACCAAGTTGACCACGACTTGCCGCAGTCGGCCGGCATCACCGACCAGCGTGTCGGGCACGTCGGTGGCGACACGAAATGCCAATTCGAGGTGCTCGCGGTGGGCACGCACCGCCAGCGACTTCATCGTGTCCCCCAGCATTTCGCGCAAGCTGAACACATCCGGGATCAAGTCCCACTTGCCCGCTTCGATCTTAGAGAAATCGAGGATGTCATTGATGACGCGCAGCAGCGATTCCCCCGAGTCGAGGACGGTCGCAAGATATTCTCGCTGAGCCTCGGTCAGCGATGTGTCGAGCACCAATTCGGTCATGCCCAGGACGGCGTTCATCGGCGTACGAATTTCGTGGCTCATGGTCGCCAGGAAATCACTCTTCGCGCGGCTGACCGCTTCGGCCGAGTCTTTCGCTTCGCGCAGCGCGGCCTCGGCCGCTTTTCGCTTCGTGATGTCGTGAATGAACGCCGCAAAGACCACACTGTCTTTGGACAGTGGCGAGCGTTCGAGCGTCGCCCAATCATTCCGCCCATCCAACGACCGCTCTCCGTTCTCCAAGCGTCGCTCATCCAACCGCAATGCGGAGACGGTCATCTCCACGGGAAACTCATGCCCGTCGCGATGCAGTGCCGTCAGTTCCAAACGTTGTCCCAAGATTTTCGGCTGCCAGGTCAGCAGGTAACGCTCCAAGCCCGCCTGGCAAGCCGCGCGAAAACGCACGGGGATGATGATCTGTGACATGAATTTGCCCAGCACTTCACGCTCGGACCAGCCGAACGTCGCCTCGGCCTGCGCGTTCCAGTCGATGATCATTCCCTCGCGATCCGTCGCGATGAACGCGTCCAACGCCGTTTCTACAATCATTCGCGTGCGGAATTCGCTGTCACGAAGAGCTTGCAACGCTTGCTTCTGCTCGGTGATGTCGTGCGAGATCCCGAACGTCCCAATGATGTTTCCTTGCTGATCGCGTAACGGCAACTTGCTGGTCGCGACCCAACTGGTGCGACCATCCGGCCAGACATGCATCTCTTCCTTGCCGACCAACGGTTTTCCAGAACGCATCACTTCTTGCTCGTCGGCAAACGAATGCTGAGCATCCTCGGCCGCGAAGAAATCGAAATCGGTTTTGCCTACCGCTTCAGACGCATCGCGAAGGCCCGATCGCAACGCTTTGGATTTGCTAACTCTTAGAAACCGGCTGGAGGCATCCTTGAAGTAAATACTGTCGGGCAGGTTTTCCATCAGGGCTCGCAGCAAGTCCCGCTCCGTCGCCAGGGCGGCCAGCAAGCGTTGCCGTTCCAAGGCATACCGAATCGCGCGTTCCAATGCCGCCGCGTCATGCACCTCTTTGACGAGAAAGTCCGCCGCTCCAGCCTGCATCGCCGCGACATCGAGTTCACGGTTTTCATCACTGGCCGTCACGATCAACGGAGCTTGGCATCCCGCGGCAATCGCCGCCGCGACCAACTCGACACCGCTCCGTCCGCCGATCTGATGATCGACGAGATACACGTCATGCCGCGTCTCTTGGATCGCCGCCAGACCATCATCAAACGAGCCCGCCCATTCCAACACGATCCGCCCATGATCGCGTTCTTCGAAGAGCTTGCGCGCGATGACGAACGTGGTGGAGTCGTCATCAATCAGCAGCACGCGCACTTGAGATTCGGCCATCTCGCTCGGTCCCCCAGGATGAGGGGAGATTGTACCTCTCTCGCGAGTCAAACGTCGCGTTCGCAGGCGAGTGATCCTCGTACGACCGTAAATGAAAGAGGCGATCGGAGCAGCAACTGATGCCGCCCCGACCGCCACCTGAAGAAGCCCGGCATGTTTGAATTGCCGGGCTTCTGGCCCCCAACTTCTTCAAGTCTCTAAGCCAGAGACTGCAAACCCTCCAACAAGCTGCCCCACGCGGCCGAATGGAACTGATTCGCAAACTCGGCGTGATGCGACGACGTCACATGACCGTCATCGTCGTGAGTATTCAACTGCGTTGAAGACTCACCCGCTTGAGACGAACCGACCTGCGCCACTCGATCAGCCTGGTTCGCGGTCGCCACCAGGACGTCGCTGTAGGAACCAATCTCCGCTGACAACCGCGTCGCTTCCTGGCGAGTGGCGACCGCAATGACTGCGGTGCGCCCCGCGTCATGATCGTGATCATGATCATCGTGATCCCCATCCGAACCGAAACCTTCCTGAATCGGCAGGTTGTGAGGCCCGTGGCCATAGCCCGCCCGGAGAATGTCGCGAACGGCTTCAGGAGACAACGGGTTCACACCGTTGTTGCCGGATGAATTACTTCCATTGGACGGAAACGTTGCCAACATGGTCTGGTAGGTATTCTGCGGTCCTCGACCGCCACCGTGTCCCGGAAGTTCATTAAACGCTTGATCGACAAAGCGCGTGTCCGTGACCCACTGACTTTGCGGAGTGCTGTAACGCAATCCCATGCTTTCCGGAGATGACCCCGACTGCACGTGATATAGACCATACGTGTGCCCCGCCTCGTGCAGCGTGACGTCGGCCACCGCGATGGCCGTGTTGGACGCGCTCCCCCAATCCTCATCCCCCACGAAGGCGATGTCGGTGCGATTGTTATTGCCGAAGTCGATATCGTTGGCCACATGATAGTAACCATTCGACAGCGTCGATCGTCCCAGGAAAATGGTCGTCGCTCCCTCGTTCTCCACCACCCCAGCGGTGCTGCGCACGACCGTGATTCCAAACGGATTCAAGTCGATCTGGATCATGGTGAGCATCTGGTTGATGATCTGTTCGCGATCGGCACGGCTGCCTAAGAAGGCCTGCACGTTGATGCCGTTTTGGTCCTCGTCAAACTCATTGACCGAGCCCGCCCAATCGCTGCCGGCCCAACGGACCAAATCCGTGCGAGAAATGCTGGCTCCGTCAAAGTCGAGGTACAGCACTCGATTGCCTGAACCCGGAGGAGGTGGCGGCGGATCGACATTGTCCAGAGAAAGTTCCAACGTGAACTGCCCAGTGCTGCCGGTCAGATCACCGCTGCCTGAAACCGCGTTGTAGTTGGAGTTGCCAAAACCGGAAACGCCCAGGAAATAGGTTCCGCCATTGGCAAACGTGTATCGGAGATACGACTCCAGACTGCCAGCTTCTCCGGGCGTCGGGCCATCGTCGTTGCGAGCCAGCTCAGTGCCGTTCGCGTCGAACAGGCGGATGTAGGAATCGAACCCCTGGCTCGCGTTGTCGATATCGAAGCGAACCGTCTGCCCGCTGGTCACCGTCACGCGGTACATGTCCACATCCGTGCCGACGTCAATTGCACCAGTGCGAGTCACTGTGCCGGAAATGGCTCCCAGGTCGATCGCTTCCGAGGTCTGATCATCCGGGTCTGAATTCGCGGTCGCGACAGCGGTCACGTTCAGCGAATAATTCCCCGTACTGCCTGCCGTGTCGCCATCTCCGATCGCTGCATTGTACGAGCTGTTTCCGAAACCCGAGATGCCGATGAAATACGTCCCCGCACTCAGGTTCAAATCGAGATACGATTCCAAGCTGTTGGCTTCGCCCGGCGTGGGCCCGTCGTCGTTGCGAGCGACTTCGACGCCGCTGGCATTAAACACGCGTAGGAATGAGTTCAGGGTTCCGCTGGGCCGATCGATGTCGATTTGCACGCGCCCCGCCGTGGCCACCGTGAAGCGGTACATGTCCACATCCGTGCCAACGTCAATTGCTCCAGTGCGAGTCACTGTGCCGGACAGGGCTCCCAGGTCGATCGCCTGCGAAATCTGATCGTCCGTGTCGGGCGTGACCGACAGCGAATAACTCCCCGTACTGCCTGACGTGTCACCCGTTCCGGTCAGGGGATTGAACCCAGAATTTCCAAAACCTGAAACGGCGATGTAGTACGTGCCCGCACTCAGATTCAAATTGAGAAACGATTCTAAGCTGCCGCCTTCACCCGGCGTTGGCCCGTCATCGTTGCTAGCCACTTGGGTTCCGCTGGCGGTGAACACTCGGAGGTAAGAATCCAGGCTCCCGCTGGGCCGATCAATGTCGATCTCCACGCGTCGCGCCGTATTGACCGTGAAGCGGTACATGTCCACATCGGTCGGGAGGTCGATCGCGCCCGTTCGACTGAGGGTCTGATCAATTTCGCCGAGGTTCACCGCTTCGCTGATTTGGTCATCCAGATCGGGCGTCGTGTTGGTGACCACCAGCGAGTAGGCGCCGGTGCTGCCATTGCCATCTC
>SXKJ01000270.1 GCA_005778115.1 Planctomyces sp.
ATGCCGGTAGGGCCGTAAAGCTTGTGGCCGGAGAACGCCAAGAAGTCGATGGCCGGATCACGGACGTCGGTCGGCAGATGCGGGACGCTTTGAGCGCCATCGACCAAGATCACCGCACCGACTTGATGCGCTCGCGCGGCGAGTTCGCGAATCGGATTGAGCGTGCCGAGGACGTTCGACATCGCCGTCACGGCAACCATTTTCGTTTTCGTGGTGATGAGCCGGTCGAAGTGCGAGCCATCCAAGCGGCCATCCGCAGTCAACGGGATGTAACGCAGTTTCGCTCCGGTTGCTTTGGCCGTTTGCTGCCAAGGGACGAGGTTGGCGTGGTGCTCCATTTCGTTGATCAGGATCTCGTCGCCGGGTTTAAGGAACTTTCGGCCCCAAGCGTAGGCCACGAGATTGATCGACATCGTCGTGCCGGAGGTGAAGATGATTTCCGACGACTCGGCTGCGTTGAGGAATCGCTGAATTTTGTCGCGAGCGGCTTCGAGTTCGACGGTCACGCGATCGCCAAGTTGATGAATTCCGCGATGCACGTTCGCGTTGTAGGTCGCTTCAACCTCACGCAGCTTGTCGAGCACCAGCAGGGGTTTTTGCGAGGTCGCTCCGTTGTCGAGGTAGACTAACGGCGCGCCGTTCGGCAGCGGTCGGGCGAGGATCGGAAAATCCCGTCGCACGGCATCAGCATCGAACGGTTGCGAGGGCGTTTCCAAAGGCGTGTTCATGAGCAGGTTCCTAGCCCGATGTCGCGACAATCGACTCTTCGTTGGCCGCCGGATGCTGAACCGGTGGAGTTGGTGCCTGATCTAGCGAATACATCATGGCCTTGAGAACCTTGAAGCCCAGCAGCCCGCAGCGTTGCCGAGTCGCCGTCAGCGGCACCTTCAGCAGCCTCAACATGTCAGGAGCTTGAAAGCGATGCAGTTCATCGACTGTTTTGCCTTCGACATGCTGGCAGAGGATTGACGCGGCGGCTTGGCTGATCGCGCAGCCCTTACCGTTGAAGAACGCTTCCTCGACCCGACCGTTGTCGTTCAGCTTCAGTTCGATCCGAATCTGATCGCCGCACAGGGGGTTCTTTTCGCTGTGCGCACAGGTCGGACAGGCGAGGTGTCCTTTGTGGTACGGGCATTCGTAATGGTCGAGGATGTAATCGTCGTAAAGCTCTTCATTCACTCCGGCACCTATGCTTGCTGCGTCCGCTTGGCTGCGCGAGGGTCAATTTCGACAACTGCGCCTGTCAAAATAACATCGAGCCACCGAGGTTCAAGTCACCGGAGCGGAGAACTGCGCAAAGGGTCGAATCAATTCCAACACCAGCACGACGCGCAAGCGAGTGGTTCCGCTCGAACAACCACTCGCTTGCGCGTCGTGCTGGTACGTCGATGGGTTTTCTGACTTCAACAGCCGGGTCGAATCGTCTGACGTTAGTTGACCGAGGAAAGCACGACGTTAGGATGCCGCCGCCGCTCGCCGAGCAACCGTGCAAGGCCAGCGCGAAACACAACTCCTAGAACCACAGGCTCAATCGCCGGTGGGGCGAGATTGCACGACGCTCAAGTCCGAAGCCCGAACGGTCCTGACTGGAGCGTGTCACTTCAACGGTCTTTACAGGTGTCATCGTGTTGTTCATGTCCGACGAGACGTTGCTGACGGTCATCGAGTGGGCTTTGGCGTTTGTGTGTGGTGCGATCCGGATCGCGCTGCCTATGGCCATCGCCGCCCGGCGATTCCTGTCATCGACCATCTTGTCTCCGTCTGCGCTGCTGCAAGAGATGACGGGCGAGCGATCGTGGTTGGGAGCATTGCTTCCGGCCCGTTGCCCGATCCGATCCGCCTCTGTCAGTGTTCGCGCAGAACCGCCTGCCCAATTTCGGCCTCGCGCCGAGTCTGGGCTCCGTGGTTGGCAGTCTGATGGCCGTTGAATTCGCTCCGCCGCTGTTCCGTATTTATTCCGGTCTGATGTCGCCTCGATGACTTGTCATCGGCTGGCCGCGTCAATTGAGCGTGTGGCTTCGCAGATGAGATAAGGGCTGCGCAGCCATGGAATACGCGATTACGGGTTTGGTAGCGCTGGCGCTCGGCGGTGCCGTCGGTTTCTACTTTGAGCGGATGCGGCGAGGAGCCGCGTTTCAAGATCGCGACGCGATCATCGCTCAAGCACAGCGTGAGGCGGACAATCTCAAACGAACCGAAGAAATTGCGGCCAAGGAAATCGTCCTCAAGCGTCGCGAGGAGCTCGAACGGGAGATCAACAAGACGCGTGATGGGGTCCGCGATTTTGAGCGGCAGCTCGATAAGCGTGAGTCCTCGCTGAAAGATCAGCAGGAAGATCTCGTCAAGAAAGAGAAGTTCCTGCAAACCAATCAGACGAAGCTGGCCGAGCGAATGAAGGTCATGGAGGCCCGTGACAAAGAACTCGAACGCCTGCTGCGCGACGAGCAGGAACAGCTCTACAAGATCAGCGGCCTCGACAAAGAGACGGCCAAGAATCAACTGCTGGATCGCCTCGACCGCGAGCTCAAGAACGAAACCGGCACGTTGATCCTCAAGCACGAGGCGGAACTGCGCGATCAATGTGAAGTGAAAGCCCGCGAGATCATCGGCATGGCAGTGCAGCGTTGCGCCTCGCAGCACACATCCGAACTGGCCGTCAGCACCGTCGATATCCCCAACGACGAGATGAAGGGGCGCATCATCGGCCGCGAGGGCCGCAACATCCGCGCGTTCGAGAAAGCCGCCGGCGTCGATGTCATCGTCGATGACACGCCCGGCGTGGTCATCGTCTCCGCGTTCGACAAAGTCCGCCGCGAGATCGCTCGGCAATCGCTGGTCAAACTGATTGAGGACGGCCGCATTCATCCGACGCGCATCGACGAGGTCGTCGCCGAGACCACCAAAGAGATGGATGGCTTCGTTCGCAAAACCGGACAAGCCGCCTGCCAGGAAGTGGGCGTGCTCGGCCTGCATGAGAAGCTGGTCGATCTGATGGGGCGATTGCACTTCCGCACGAGCTACAGTCAGAACGTGCTGCGGCATTCGATCGAGGTGTCGCACCTGACCGGCCTGCTCGCCGAGCAATTCGGACTCGACGGCGACATCGCCCGCCGTTGCGGTTTCCTTCATGACATCGGCAAAGCCGCCGACCATGAAATGGAAGGGGGACACCCCGCAGTCGGTGCGGAACTTCTCAAACGATACGGCGAGAAGGGCGAAGTCCTTCATGCCGCCTTGGGTCATCACGACGACATTCGTCCCGAATACATCTACACGGTGTTAGTCGCCGCCGCCGATGCGGTCAGCGCGTCGCGTCCCGGTGCTCGACGCGAAAGTCTCGACCGCTATGTGAAGCGGTTGGAAGAACTCGAAGCGGTCGCCTGCGGTTTCCCCGGAGTCGAGCAAGCCTTCGCCGTGCAAGCGGGCCGCGAGGTTCGCATCATCGTCGACTCCGGTCGAGTCAACGACCGCGAAGCCGCCAAGATGGCACGCGATATTGCGACGGCCATCGAGCAAGCTCTGACCTACCCCGGCGAAATCAAAGTCACGGTCTTGCGTGAAACAAAAGCCGTTGAGATCGCACGATGATGAGACTGTGGCGGTCATTTCAACGAAGCAACTTTGTTGGGCTTTCGGCCATCCGTGTTGAAAACGAATTCGTGAGCCGCAAGGCGCTAGTCGCGGGTCGATGAAAAGAACCCGCGGCTAGCGCCTTGCGGCTCACTGGCCCTGAAATCACTACGGATGGCGGAGAGCCCTTTGTTGTTGGGTTCGACTCGGTCCGAACTCGTTGCTTGCTTGCTTGGATGAATTGGAGAGACCGACTATCACTCACTTGTCCTTGCCCCATTCGTTTTTCACGAGGGAACGGTGAAACATGCTCTCACGCACTTGGCTGCGGTTGGCCAGCGTCTCGCTGGGGTTCTGGATGCTGCACTCTTTGGCTTACGGAGATGATGCGATGGATGCTCGCGCGAAGAAGTTTGTGGAGGCTCACGTCGCCAAGATGCGGCCGCTCGAAAAGGAGTCGGGCATCGCCTGGTGGATTGCCAACACCTCCGGCAAGGATGAGGACTTCCAGCGGAAGGAAGTGGCTCAGAACAAGATAGACGCCGCACTGGCCGATCCTGTGGTCTTCCGAGAACTCAAGACGATCAAAGAGTCCAACAAGGTCGGCGACAAGCTGCTGGCTCGGCAGATCGACGTGTTGTATTTGAGCTACCTCGAAAAGCAGGTCGATCCGCTGCTGCTGCGGGAGATGGTGGCGAAGGCCAACGCGGTCGAGAAAGGCTTTAATGTTTTCCGAGCCGAAGTGGACGGCAAGAAGCTGTCGGAAAACGACGTGCGCAAAGTCTTGAAGGAATCCAAATCCTCCGACGAACGTCGCAAGGTTTGGGAGGGAAGCAAGCGTGTGGGCGCGAACGTCGAGAAGGATTTGATCGCACTCGCCAAGCTGCGGAATCAAGCGGCCGGGCAGCTTGGCTTCAACAACTATCACCAGATGATGCTGCACCTCAACGAACAGGAGCAGGGACACATCCTGAAGCTGTTCGATGAACTCGACGCCCTGACGCGCGAGCCGTTCGCGAAGGCGAAGGCCGAGATCGACGAGCGGCTGGCGGCGAACTGCGGCGTGAAAGTCGCCGACCTGCGGCCGTGGCATTATCACGATCCGTTCTTCCAGGAATCGCCGACGGTGTTCGGTACGGATCTCGACGCGATCTACAAAGAGGCGGACATCCTCAAGCTCTGCCGCGAGTTCTACACCGGCATCGGCCTGCCGATCGACGACGTGCTCAAGCGCAGCGATTTGTTCGAGAAGCCGGGCAAGTCACCGCACGCCTTCTGCACCGACATCGACCGCGAAGGAGACGTCCGCGTGCTGGCCAACATCGTTCCCTCCGAACGCTGGATGGACACGATGCTGCATGAACTGGGCCACTCGGTCTATTCCAGCAAGTACATCCCGGAGTCGGTCCCCTACGTGCTGCGAAACGCTTCGCACATCCTCACAACGGAAGGGGTCGCCATGCAGATGGGCCGGCTGGCGAAGAGCGGCGCCTGGCAAGAGGCGATGGGGATTGCTTCGAAAGACGCTGCCGAACGGAAGCAACTCAGCGATGCCGGTGCGCGAGTGCTTCGCAATCAACTGCTGATCTTCTCGCGCTGGTGCCAGGTCATGCTGCGGTTCGAGAAGGGGCTGTACGACAACCCGGACCAAGACCTCAACAAGCTGTGGTGGGATCTGGTGGAGAAGTATCAGTTGCTGCATCGCCCGGAAGGCCGCAACGTTCCGGACTTCGCCAGCAAGATTCACATCGTGGCCGCGCCGGTTTACTACCACAACTACATGATGGGCGAATTGTTCGCCTCGCAGGTGCATCACACGATCGCTCGCGAAGTCTACGGCGGTAAGGATCCACGCGGCGTGTCCTACGTCGGTGACAAGAAGGTCGGCGACTTCATGAAGGTGAAAGTCATCGCCCCGGGCCAAGTCTTGAGCTGGAACGATCTGACGAAGTTCGCCACCGGCGAGGAGCTCACGCCAAAAGCTTTCGCGAAGGATTTCCGGGCGGACTAGCCACGGGATGGCCACGAAAAACACAAAGAGTCACAAAAAGAAATTCTTGGCGAGTCTGGTTTTCTCGTCGTTCACACACCGCTTAATTCTTTGTATCTTCCCGTGTTTTTCGCGGCCATATGCAGTGAGTTTCCTTCCGGGGGGCTTGGTCGGGGCATTCGGACACTGGTCTTAAACGACGGGAGTAAATTGATGACAGGTCTTTGCCGTTTGTTAGTCGTCGTACTTTGCGTAACTCAAATCGCGGTCGCTGATGATGGGCTGGTTGCTCATTGGCCGCTTCGAGGAGATCTGAACGATCATGGACCTCGATCGTTGATGACCAGACCTCACGGTTTGAATGCAGCGACGAACGCTAACGGAACCAAGTTCAACGGCCAAAACGAATGGCTCGAAGTGCCGGCTGCCAATGTGCTCAAGCTGGGGACGAAAGACTTCACGGTGTCGCTGTCGGTCAACATCGACGGCAACATCGATGATCTGCCGGGCGATTTGCTCAGCCAGTTCGATCCGGTGAAACGTCGCGGCTGGAATCTGAGCGTGAAGCAGCACGCCGCCACCGCCAGTCAGGCTAACACGCGGACGCTGCACTTCGGCATCGACAACGGACAGATCGAATCGAAGTGGACCGATCATGGCCAGGTCGGCAACGGGATGTTCGTCAAAGCGTTGGCGGTCTTCGACGGACAACTGTTCGCGGGCACCTGCGAGTCGAGCAAAGATCAGTCCGGTCACGTCTATCGCTTCGCGGGTGGCGAGAAATGGATTGACTGCGGAAGTCCGGCTCCCTGCAACTCGGTCTCTGGATTCGCCGTCTTCGAGGGGAAGTTGTATGCGGGCGTGTCGAAGTATCGCCTGTCGGGATCGGCTCAGAAGGAGTCGGATAACCCACATCTTGGCGGCAAGATCTTTCGCTACGACGGCGAGCAACGCTGGATCGACTGTGGCCAATTGCCGGAGACCGAAGGGATCGGCGGACTCGTCGTCTTTCAAGGCAAGCTGCACGCCGGCTCGCTGTATAAGCCGGCCGGGTTCTTCCGCTACGACGGCGTTAAGACCTGGACCTCTCGGCCATTGCCCAATGGCAAGCGTGTTGAAGCGATGTGTGTCCATAACGGGCAACTCTTCGCATCTTGCTACGATGAAGCTCACATCTTCCGCTACGACGGAGAGTCATGGACCGACTGCGGCCAAGTCGGCCCGCCGGAGAACACGCAAACTTATTCGTTCGCGATTCATCACGGCCGGATGTATGTCGGCACGTGGCGCACGGGCAAAGTCTTCCGCTTCGACGGCGACAATCGCTGGGCCGATTGTGGACGTCTCGGCGAAGAACTGGAAGTGATGGGGATGCTGGTCCATAACGGCGGCCTGTTCGCCGGTTCGTTGCCGCTGGCAGAAGTGTTTCGATTCCGTACCGACGCCGACCCGCGCTGGGACAGCCTTGGCCGAGTCGATTTGACTCCCGATGTGACATACCGCCGCGCCTGGACGATGGCCGAGGCTCAAGGCCGTCTATTCGTCGGCACTTTGCCATCCGGCCGAGTGCTGTCGATTGCCGCCGGAGCCAACGCGACTCACGATCATTCGCTGCCAACTGGCTGGCAGCACATCGTTGCTCAACGATCTGGACGAGAACTGAAGCTGTTCTTGAACGGTACTCCGGTCGCGAAGTCAGCGTCGTTCAACCCGGACGACTACGATCTTTCGAGCGACGAACCGCTGCGAATCGGATTCGGCCCGACGGATTATCTTCACGGCCAACTCCGCGACGTGCGCTTGTTTGATCGGGCGATTTCGGCGGAGGCGATAAAGGCGATTGCTGAGGCCAAGTAGATTTTATCCGTCGATTCAGGCGAGCGGGGCGGCGTCAGCCCCCCGGTGCATTCGTCGCAGGACCGGGGGGCTGAC
>SXKJ01000023.1 GCA_005778115.1 Planctomyces sp.
ACTCAGTCCTTGACGAGACACCAACGACACGGCCTCGACCTTGAACTCCCTCGTAAACACTCGACGTGTTGACATGAACTTCGCTCCTTACGCGTCACAATACGCGCTACGTTGCGCGCACGCAAAACGTGGGCTAGTCCATGCGTTGCGATTTTGCATCGTCGTTGGCACGCGGCCACGAATTTCGTTTGGGTACATGTTCTGCGATTCATCATCACCGTTCCGAACGATTGGTTCGGGTGAATGAAACCAAAACAACAAGACCAAAACAATCACTCGACAGTGAGCTTCAAACGAAGGTGAGAGAGCGTTTGAGGGACTGACTCGGTCAGTTGAATCACACACCGTCGAGTCTTGGGGGACATTACCGATCGGTCATGTCCTTCTTCATACACGAGTCATCTCACTCAAAGGATGGTTCGAGTTCTACCGGTAGTGCTGCGATCTGTGGTCGGCCAACTACAGGTCAAAGTCGTGTCGCCTGAATGATCTCCCCATTCAGGTGAGTGTGTGGTGAATTCAAATGGCAAGGGGATCAGCCTTACCAGGAGATAGGGTCACTGCACGACGAACTCACGGCTTCAGTATGTCTCACTGAAGTTGTTGGGAGAACAGTGATGTCTAGTGTCTCTTTTTCTCGATTTCAAACTCAAAAAAGGAACAGTTCATAATGCGTAAGCTCTTCAACGACGAAGCTGGTTTCATTGTCTCCGCCGAGCTCGTGCTCGTCCTGACGATCGCTGTCCTGGGAATGGTTGTTGGCCTGGCTTCGGTTAAGGACGCGGTCACCAACGAACTCAACGACTTGGCCGATGCGTTTGGTGTGATCGACCAGACCTACACCGTCCGTGGCTTGACCGCCACCAGCGGTACAAATAAGGCCCACGCCCAAGCGGCCGGCTTTGGCTTCAACGATCGCCAAGACGACTGCGATTGCAAAGGTATTGCGGTCAACGACGTCTGCGGCAAGACCCAAGGTGGGAGCTCGAATCTCGAGAGCGCCCAGTAGTCTGCGTCTGGCTTAAGTTGAATGGATGAAAATGGCCGCCACAGTTTGACTGTGGCGGCTTTTTTTTTGGCGGCCGCTTTCGAAAGGATCTGAATGCTGGCTGCTGATGGTTATTGAGTATGCGTCAATAAATACTGAGGAGCGATCTTCATGGGTTCCGAGATTTGCCATCCGCACATGCCTACCAGACCACTGCGGGTTTGGCTCAAGGCGTTCGTCGCGATTTCTTTCGCCCTGGTGGTGTGGATGACACACGGACGAAGTCTGCGTGGCGAGTTTGTGTGCGATGACAATGGTTCGATTGTCGAAAACCCGTCGATTCGCTCGTTGTCATCGCTGGAAACCGTGATTCGGGGAAACAGCTACACGACGGTGGCCGGACGCCCCTTGCTCAACCTGTCGTTGGCGTTGAACTATGCCTGGGGTGGAATTCATCCGGGCGGCTATCGCCTCTTCAACTACGGAGTTCACGCGGCGGGAGCCTATGTGCTGTTTTGCTTCCTGCGCCGGATTCTGACAATGTTCGCCGAGACATCCGCGGCGGCTGTTCCGTTGGCTTTGACAATCAGCCTCTTGTGGTGCGTCCACCCGCTGACGATCAACGGAGTCTCGTACATCGTTCAACGAGGAGAGTCGCTGACGAGCCTTTGTTATCTCGCAGCCTTGTGGGGATTTGTAAAAGGAGTTCAGACATCTCAGCGGCGTTGGTTCGTAGTCAGTGTGCTAGCCGCATGGCTAGGGAGCCTGACAAAGGAAATCATTGCGACAGTTCCGTTGGCTGTGATTGCTTTGGACATCTTGGTAGTGACTCGCGATTGGCGTCAGGCCCTTCGGCGTCATTGGGGCGTGTATCTCGGCTTGATGACCGCTTGGGTTCCCCTGGCGTTCTGCATGTACGCGTCGCGGAACCGCGAGAACACCGTTGGCTACGGCATGGGCATCACCCTTCAGGATCACATTCAGACTCAGGTGTGGGCTGTGGCCCATTATCTGCGATTGATCGTCTGGCCGAATCCGTTGGTCTTCGATTATGGGTCTGAATTCACCGTGACCGATTCCCGACAACTCCTGGTCGCAAGCGTCGTGTTGGCGGCATTCTTTTCGGTGCTGCTGTGGTTGGTCGTTCGTCGATCGACGCTGGCGTTTCCGGGAGTGGCGATCTGCTTGCTGCTCGGACCTTCGTCCGCCATTCCGATCGTCACTCAGACGGTGGCTGAGCACCGGATGTATTTGGCGTCGGCATTCGGAATCACCTGGCTGGTACTCGTGCTCTTCTTGGCGTTCAAACGCCTGCCGGGCTATTCGGCATCCCGAACTGTCACGCAGTGCCTCTTGTTGGAAGTGCTCTTGGTGCCCGTGGCTCTGACATTGGGCGTCCAAACCGCTCAACGCTCGAAAACGTATCTCACGGCAGATTCGATTTGGTACGACACGATTCACAAACACCCTAAGAACCAACGCCCGTACTTAGCCCTGGCACAAGAGATCATCGAGTCCGGCGGAGACAACGCCGTGGCACTCCAGTTGTGTAACCAAGCTCTCGTCCTATCTGGGCCATACACACGACATCTCTACGAAGTTCGTGGAGGCGTTCACGCAAAACTCGGACAACTCGAACCTGCGCTCGAGGACTTTTCGCGTGCGATCTCCATGTCGCCGGACATCATTACCGATCGTTACCACCGGGCGACGATCCTGCGGGATCTGGGACGATATGACGAGGCACTTCGCGACTTGGAAGAGGCTCGACGACTCAATCCGACGAAGCTCGCGACCGAGTTCGTTCAGGGGACCGTGTACGCGGCGCGCGGCGACCTGATGCTGGCACTCGACAGCTTCGATCGGTTGCTCGAGCGAGACTCGCAGCATGTCGCCGCACAACTTCGTCGGGTTTCCGTCTATGTCGAGTTGAAGCGCTGGGACGACGCGCAGCGAGCCATTCAACGCTTGGAACGGGCCGGACAACGCGTCAATCCGAAACTCGTCCGCGAAGTAGAAGAGCATTATGCAAGCTCGCCAATGTGAACGAGACGAGCGAACCGGACGAGACCAGCCGACCGTCTGGATCGCGTTGATTCTGGCCGCTTTCACGGTGACGGCTTATTGGGGCGTGTGGACGTGCGGCTTCGTGAATTTTGACGATCAGATCTACGTCTACGAGAACCCGCGCGTCACGACGGGCTTGTCGCTGGCGAATATCCAATGGGCGCTGACAACCGGAGAATGTGCGAATTGGCATCCGCTGACTTGGTTGTCGCTGATGCTGGATGCCACGCTGTTCGGACCTGGGCCGATGGGATTCCATGCGTCTAATCTGGGATGGCACGTTGTGAACGTGCTGTTGCTGTTCGGTGTTCTGAAGCAATTCACGGGACAAGTTTGGCGCAGCGCGTGTGTGGCTGCTCTGTTCGCGGTCCATCCGGTGCATGTGGAATCGGTCGCATGGATCAGCGAGCGAAAAGACGTGCTGAGCATGTTTTTCGGATTGCTGGCGCTGGGAACCTACGGCGCGTTTGTACGAACCGATCGCGTGCGATGGTACGTCGGCTCAATCGTCAGTTTGGGATGCAGCCTGATGGCCAAACCGATGCTGGTGACATTGCCCTGTCTGCTGCTGTTGCTCGATGTATGGCCGTTGGGCCGACTCAAAGGGGTTGCACAGCAGTCTTCCGAGGGATCCACGGAACAACCGACCGCGCAATTCAGCGCGAGCCGACTGATCCTGGAGAAGCTCCCGTTTGTCGTGCTGACGATCATCTCGTGTGTCGTCACCCTTCAAGTTCAGCGCGCCGGTGGAGCACTCAGCTTGCACCTCACGCTCAGTGATCGGTTGGCGAATGCCGTTCTGGCTTATGGTTGGTACTTGAAGATGCTTTTCGTTCCGAAGGATCTGTCCGTTTTCTATCCGCATCCGACAAGTCAGCTTTCGTGGTCGGCTGTTGCGGCCAGTGCCGCAGTGCTGACGGTCATCACCGCGCTGACCGTCGCGTTGTGGAAGCGAGCACCTTTTGTGAGGACGGGCTGGTTCTGGTTTCTGGGGATGCTGGTACCGGTCATCGGCCTGATTCAGATCGGAGCGCAGCAACGTGCGGATCGCTATTTGTACCTGCCCGGCGTCGGAATCTATTTGCTGGTTGTTTGGTGTGGAGCGCTCGCCGTTGACCGAATCGCTCCGCTGCGGCGAGTCATGACATTCTTGATGGTCGTGACGCTCGCGTGGTTAGCGATCCGCACGCAACTTCAGACGCGAGTGTGGCGTAACAGCGTCACGCTGTGGGCGAACGCGCTGCGAGTTTCCGGTGGTGATGCGCGATCTCGAACGCAACTCGCTCAGTCCTATCAGAGGGCGGGCGAACGGGAGCAGGCTCGGATGCACTATCAGGAAGCCTTCAAGTTGATCCCGCTGGAACCGCACCTCAACCTCAATTACGGACTGTTCCTGGTTCAGGAAGACCAGTTCGCGACTGCGATCCCGCACTTTCAACTGGTCCTGAAACGTGACCCACACGATTCCCGCGCGATGGGCTTTCTGGGGTTCGCATTGTGGAGAAGCGGCGACTTAGATCAAGCCGAAGCCTGGTTGCGAAACGCGATGGCTCAGGATCCGGCATGGTCGCGTCCCTACTATTGGTTCGGTCAAATGCGACTGGAACAAAAGCGGAACGCCGAGGCCGTCGAGTTCCTTCGCAAAGCGGTTCAGGCCGATCCGATGTGGGGGCTGGCTCGCAAAGAACTCGCGCGAGTGGAACAACTTCGGCGCGACAACACGGATCAGCCGTAGCCACGCTCATCAGAGCGTGGGCCGAGTCACCCACAAACCCCCGCTCTGACGAGCGTGGCTACGACTCATTCTGTCTGGCACTCTAACATGATGTGCGTGTACGGAGTTCGTAGCAGGTCATGGCGGACGGTGAAGCGGACGTCGGAGAACGCGCGGTTCGCAAGTGCGAGGTAGTCTTCCGCGGTACGGACGAATTGGCCGCGGTCATTTCTCAACAGCCAGCGGGCAACCTTCGACTGCCCTGGAACGAAGCAGCCGTCCAAGGTCACGAACCGACCTCCGGGCTTCAGTGCCAACGCGGCCGTCTCGAAGAGTAGCTGCGCTTCGGGGTTGTCCAGATGGTGGATCAGACCGTGGGCCATCACGAGATCAAACGAATGGGGATGCTCCACCACCATCTCTGAGACCGATTGACAGACAAATGTGCCGCGATCGCCATAACGAGCCTTGGCCATCGCAATGCAGCGCGGGCTCAAATCAACGCCGACATAACCGGTTGAGGGAAGCAGGTCCAAAATCTGTGCCGGGCCACAACCAATATCCAAGATTCGGTTGCCAGGTTGCGGACGAACGTGACGATCCAAGAAGTAGCGATCCGCCGACCGGCCTCCCAGGATTCCTTGAAACCACAGATATACCTGCGGCATTTCCATGACCGCTTGTAATCGAAACATGACTCCCCCGGTTTCAACGCCAATGTTCTAAGTACCGCACGACTCCACGTTGAGCAATTCCGACATCTCAGCCTGAGCCTGTACCGACGCCGTCCGAGATTCGTTGCCAAAAACAGGCTTGCGCCCGATGACCGTGTACTGAGCGCCCAGCGAAAGTGATTGCAACGCCCGTTCCAGGCGTCTGAGCCACGTCCCCTGCCACGGAAAGAGCAGCAAGTGCGCAACATGCTCAACGCACAGCCCAGCGGTTTGATAAAGCCCCTGCGCGGTGCGGGCCGAGAGCAGCACGGCATCCCGGTCGAATTCACAGCGTGACACGATCCAGCGGGTCAACGGATTGAATGGGTTGTGCTCGTACAGAATCACGAACCCGCCCGGCTTGATCACGCGCGTCATTTCCTGACAGAACTGCGTCCAATCTCCACGCGGTACGTGATGCAAAACCGTAATGGCAAAGACGGCGTCGAACGTGTCGTTCTCGTAGGGAAGTTGTCCGCCGGGATAAGTTGCGTACCGGACACTAGCGTTCTCCGGCCGTTGACGGGCCACTTCAATCGACGCGGCCGAAATGTCGAGCCCATGTAACTCACCCACATGCGGCACCAATAAGGCGTCGGTCTCGCCGGTTCCGCACCCCAGATCCAACATCCGCATTTGTTTCGGGACAACACCCAGCGAGGTCAGTGTTTCCAAAAGATGGTTGACCTTGGTCTCGACGAAGTAGCGATGCGACCGACCGGTAAAACCCACGAGTCGTTCGATGTGTTCTCGATAGTCGCTGGCATAGGCATCGAATTCGGACGTCATCTGAGCAACCATTGGAATCCACCCCATCTGGAACTGCACCGAACCCTGCCCCATCGACCATCGACGAATGTCACGCGATCAATGCCACATTGGCGAGGCATTCCCGGCAGACACGACGAATGCACTCGTCAAGATTCGTCCGCCGAAAGTTCTCTGGAATGGCCCGCTCAGAAAACGTGATGTCGGAACCGTTCTGCTGCTCCGAATAATTCACATAGAGGCGACGTCGCAAGCTCTGCTCCACCTGCCGCTGGACCTCACTGATCGAAACCGGACGCCCGGAGGCCATCAGAAAGATGTTAGTCTGGCGGCCGCGAGTCTCCGCGATCATTTGAGCGATGAACTTGGCCACGTCCTCCGTCCAGGCAAAGTCGCGTAGCGTGCCAGGGCGTCCGACGATGCGAGTGATCCGCCCGAGCACGCCGTTTCTGGCCATCGTCGGGATCAATCCACAGCGTTGACTGCGCCGCACCGCGCCAAAGACCGAACTCAGGCGATACACGACTCGCACCATTTCTGGGAGAACTTGAAGTGCCTCTTCCTGCCGGAGTTTCAACTCTCCATACGGACGCTGCGGGTTTGGACGGCTCGACGCAACGACCAAGCGCTGGCCTTCAAAGAGTCCACCCGCCGAACTGACGTGATGCCATTGGCTGCGCGAGTAGAGTCTGGTGGCCACATCACAAAAGAGATTCAGCACGTCGTGGAAAGCGTTCAGTTCTTGTTCGACTTGGTCCCTTCCGGACGAGAAGCCCGCGCGGCCGGCGCTCCAGACGAACGAGCAAATGCCGTCGCCGTGCATCCGCCGCAAACTGACCAAAGTGGAAGCACATTCCACCAGCGACTGATGCCGGCCGGAGTCACTGTCCCAAGACATTGCAATGTCCTCGACCACGCGCCATCCGCAGGAGATCAGGCAATTCGCCACCGCACTCCCCACCGTCCCTACCCCAAACAGCGCCACCACATGATGGCCGAGAGCACGATCCCAGGCTTGGCGTTCGAGAATCAACATCTTTCGTCGTCCCTGCGAAAGTACTCGGCCAATTCGCGGTCGCGACTGCGGTCGATCACAAAGAACAACGGCTGGCCTAAGGCTTGGACTAACAGCATCGAAACGTATTCAATCACGACTCCCGTCATGCTACTTCCCAAGCCGCCAAAAAAAGAACAGCCAAGATGACCGAGGTCCAACCTTGCAACTGAATCATTTCCGGCGAAATGAATTTGATGAGCAGAATCACGATTCCAGTCACAACACTGAGCAACGAACTGCCAGCACCTAGAGCCAGCGCGAATTTTGCGAACCGCATGTCCGACGAGACCAGGAGGCGTCGAGCATGCCGCAACAAACTCAGCAGGCCATATCCACTTTGTCCGGACGCGCGAAAACGTTCATCGGCTAGGTGCAGCGGAACCTCGCGAACCTTGTTCGTAAACCAACACAGCGCCACGTCGAAGTAAGTGTTGCGGGCAGAGACGGCTGCAGCCGCACGAGCGATCTCACCACGCACCATTCGAAAGCTCGAAAAACTCTGCACATAAGGATTCCGCGTCGCGATGACGGCGAACCTTTTGAAGAGGAACGACGACAAATCGCGGAACGAAGAGCCATGCGGACCCGTGCGAGGGCGTGCGTAGACCACGTCGACCGAGGACATCACCGCCTCGCGC
>SXKJ01000024.1 GCA_005778115.1 Planctomyces sp.
CCCCGACATCACCGCTGAACAACGCTTGGGGAGGGGGAACCTCCGCGCAGACTCCGACATTCCGGACTCCCCACCAGCCTCCATCCACAGCGCACCCGAAAAAACTGGCCACTGACCGATGCATGAATAATGCGGGCTAACCAGTCGGGTAGCATCAAAAGCTCTTTGGTGGGTCTCGACCCACCCTACGTTCTACGATCTCGGCCCACCCAACGTTCTGCCCGTCCCGTTAAAACTCCTCGCGATGCCGGCGCAGCAGCATCCAAAACTCATCCAGCCGCAGAACCAGTGTCAGCACGGCATAGCTGACCAGCGCCGCCAGGACCGTCGCGCCGAGCTGCAGCAAACGTCCCGAAGAATTGACGGACTGTTCAGAAAACTGACGCAGCACCCACCCTGCAATTGCCGTCATCGCCGCCGTGCCGACGAACGCTCGCCCGGCGCTGCTCGCCAGCGACCACCACGGCAGCCGGCCGACGCGGCCTTGAATGAACAGCAAGCACAGCCCGAATTGCAAGATGCCGCACAGCGAGGTGCTCAACGCCAAACCGCGACCGCCGATCACGAAAATCAGGCCGAAGTTCAAAGTCAGATTGACCAGCACCACAAACAAGCCAATCTTCAGCGGAGTGATGCGGTCGCCGATCGCATAATAGCCGCGCTGCGCGATCAACAGACCGCAGAAGGCCCACACTCCCAAGCCGTAGGCCGCGATCATCTCGGCGATCTGTCGAGCATTCGCCCCCGTGACGTGTCCGCGCTGAAAGAGAACCACCGCGAGCGGCTCGGCCAGCAGCCACAACCCCGCACTTGCCGGCATGCCAATAACAAAGACCAATCGCAGGCCGAGCGATAGGTCGTCTCGCAGGTGTTGCCAATCGCCGCGCTCCGCGTGCCGAGTCAGTACCGGAAAGATCACGGTTCCCAACGCGACTCCGAGAATGCCGAGCGGGAACTGATACAACCGCTGGCCGAGATTCAATGCCGACGCCGTGCCGAACTCCAACGGTCTCCAGTCGGGCAGCACGACCTCCAGTGGCCGAGACATCACAAGCGCAATCAACGTATCGCAAAACGTGTTGACCTGAGTGATCGACAGCCCAACAACGACGGGAGCCATCATTCGCAGCAGTTCATGAATCCGTTCTCGCGCCGCAAGCCAATGCCGACTCGGACGAAAACCCAACCGAATCAACTGCGGCCACGGAGCGGCCAACTGCAAGAAGCCGGTCAGCACGACGAACCCCGCCAGCCAATGCGCCTGAGCTTCCGCCGTCAGATCGAAACGTTGTAGTACCCAGATCGCCGCCAGCGAACTGACGTTGAACAACACCGGCAACAGCGCGGGCCATGCGAAGCGGCCTAGCGCGTTCAGCACCGCTCCCATCTGCGCGGTCAAGCAGATCAACGGCAGATACGGCAGCATGATCGCCGTCAGCACGAGCCACAGTCGCAGTTCCGCGCTCAGCGGCGCGAGCCAAATCGTCGCAGCAAGCGCCAGCTCCGCCACGGCGACCAACGCTGTCAGCCAGAGCCCCAACCAGATGAAGACCGAACTGGCCAACATCATTGCCGTGTCTCGGCCATGTTGTTCTTGTTCGCGCACGAAGAGCGGCGTGAATGCCGCGCTCAACGCCCCTTCGCCGAACAATGCCCGTGCGAGATTTGGAATGCGAAACGCTCCCACGAACGCATCCGATACTGGGCTGAGTCCCCACAGTCCCGCGATCGCCATCTCGCGAATGAAACCGAGCACTCGGCTGAGCAGCGTGCAGAGGCTGACGATCCGCAGTCCGGAGAAGAGGCCCCCCGCTCGCCTGCTTTGATCGTCGGCTGACTCGTCACGATCCGTCATGCTGGAGCACTCCGCTCATGTGACGAGCGAACTCAGCCGGGCCTCGTTGATGCCAAGCGCCAAGAGCACCACGCTCACTCGCTCGATCGGCCAGCCGCTTCCGTGCGCACACCAGTAAATTTCCAGGTTCTCTTGGCCGTCCCAATACTGATGGACCACTCGCAGCTCGACGTCGTCGCTTGGGTCCGTCACCGTGTTGAATTGGTGCTGAGGAAACTCGCGGAAGCTCTGCCGGCCCGTCAGATGTAGCCAGTGACACCACCGACAGCAGCGTTTGAAGTGTCGTCGATTCCAATCCTTGATCGCCGCCGGTCCTAAGTCTCGTCCGTGCTTTTCGCTTTCAATCCACTTGTGGCGGAAGGCTTCTTGCCACGCTTGGCCATAAACACTCGCTGGAACCGACGACTGAGAACGACACATGCCTCGCACCCCTCACCAGGATGTGCCACATCGCGCCGGTTTCCGGACCGTCTGCGAAGAGCACTTTCGCAATCGTCAGAATCGAAGCCACTGAAGGGCGGGGGTTATACCGGTGACAAGAAGTGCCCTCAAGCTGCCTTGGTAGGGTGGGACCAGCGGCGCTTCGCCGCGCCGGCCCACCGCCGAATGAACAACGTTTATTAATGAACTCGAGATTGGTGGGCGGGCGGTCGAAGCGAGCTTGTCCCACCCTTTGGTGTTGTTCGTGAGCAGAATCTCAAACCGTGCGTTGCAGGATATCCGGTCGCAGGATCGCCGTTCGTTTGACATCGACTTTGGTCATCGGCCACTGCTCGGTTGGTGTGAGCACTTCCAAACCGTTCGGACCGATCAGCATCGTGTCGCCGACGCTCACGGGGCCGACCGACGGATGCCAGAACATGGCCATGCCGGATTGCAGCACGAAGTCGCTCTTCGGTGTCAGACGAACTTCGCACGGTCGATAGCCGATGACCTCCGCTTGTTCGGCGAACTCCCATTCCTCGGAGTGCCCGAACTTTTCATAGATGCGTGCGACTCGCTTCCACGTTTCGCTCATCCTCCAGCCAGCCTGAGAAAAGAACATGCCGGTTGCCTGTGTCATCAGAGCCAGCCGATAGGCGGTTCGCAGTTCATCGGAAATCTCGCCAAAGCAGACTGTGCGAGTGACCGCTGCGCACAGCCCCTCGCGGCGACCGATCACTGTCAGCGTGCAGATGCGTTCGACCGGATCGCTGCTGGGAGTCCAATGCCGGAACCGTTGCGCGATCCCATCGCCGCAAACTTGCAGAAGCTCCGGTATGACCTTGTGTTTGAGCAAGCGATGCGACAACTGCCCCGCGATCTCGGCTTCCGAGAGGCCCTGCGCAAAGTTGCGAGCAGTCGCCTCAACCGCGTGAGCCACCTGCAATCCTAGATCGCGGAGCCGTTCGCACTCCAGCGAGTTCAACGGCAGACGCAGGTTGAGCAACTTCTCTGAGACATCCGTGGTCCGTCCAAACCCACTATCGCTGGCCACGATTCGGCCGCGACACAGATCTTCCACCAGGACTGAATGAGCTTCTTGCCACGGGCGTTCCTTAAGCTGGAAGCCGAGTCCCGCGAGTGCTCCTTCAAAGAGCTGACCAGAATCAATGTTGTTGGTTAGGACAACGCGAGCGTCTGACATCAAGAACAACGAGGCTGTCGTCTCCGAGGAGCCTTGCCGAGTGAAGTCCGCGCCGCTGGTCAGCCAAGCCAGATTGCACGGCCGTTGCAACAAGAGGGCGGCATACCGATTCTCTTTGAGAAACTCCGAGACCTGTCGGTGCTTCTGGTCGATGTCGCCGGCCCGCTCGGGGCTGATGACCGGAAGTTCTCCGGAAGACTGAAACGGCGGAAGTTCGACCAAACTCGTCATAACGGCTTCCCGCGCAGAACGCTTCGGGATGAAGGAAGTGGCGCTCAGAAGATACCAGCAGAATTTTTGAGCCGATAGGAATTCCGCCTGCGATGGCCACTCTGCGATTTCTTCTCGGCCGATTCTGCCGGTGTGCAACGCAAGCCAAGAAACCAAATGGCGAGCGGGGCGGCGTCAGCCCCCCGGTGCTTTCGCTGTTATCGTCGCACAACCGGGGGGCTGACGCCGCCCCGCTCGCCTGATTCGCTCACGGCAGCCCCGTCACCTTCGGCACAATCGCGACAATCCATAAAGTCGGCCAAGTCATCAGGACGATGAATGAGGATAGCCGCCGCGGATTTCGTTGGCGGGGACTCCGTGGGTGGTGTCGAGGCCATGTTGGATCACTCGCTGCCACTCACAACCGCGTCTTGAGGAACGTCATGAAGACTGCCTTGCGACTCTTCTGCGGACTGCTGCTGATCGTCAGCGCGGTCGGCTGTCACACCTGCCAACATCATAATTCCTGCGGTGACCAAGGCTGTGCTCCGCATGGAGGCAGCCCGCACAAGGGCTGCTTGGGCAAGCTCTTCAAGGGCAAGAGCGGCTGCGGATGCCAATCCGAATGCGGCGATGGCTGCGGCGGCGGCGAAGGTGAGCTGGCCTGTGACTGCGGCCGTCATCAGGGACTTCGTAAGTCCAAATCTAAGTGCAAGTGCAAAAATTGCACGGAAGCTGCGATGCACGGCTATGACAAATCGGTCGTCTACACTGGCGACGATTGGCAAGGGATGCCGCAACCCGCCATGGGCATGATGCCGATGGCAGGCGGATGCAGCGGCTGTGCGGGTGGATCTCCAATGATGTCCATGCCATCCACCGGATGCGCTGGCTGCGGTGGATCGGGCATGTCTCCGATTCCCAGTGAAGGTGGTTGTGCCTCGTGCGGCGGCGGTGGAACGGTTCCTCAACCGCAACCGCCGATCGGTGGCGGATGCGCAAGCTGTGGCGGCAATCATTCGGCACCCGTGCCGGCCGCTCCTTCCGCAGGTGGTGGCTGTGCCAGTTGCGGAGCGGCTGCTGTGAACGAATCGTTCTACAACCCGATGGGACCGCATCATCACCAACCGGCTCCGGCTCCTCCCGCCGAAGGTGGCGTTCCGAGTCCAGCCATCGAAGCCGTCCCCGGCGGCGACAAGGCGACCTCCGGCGAGACAATCCAGAAGATCCAATGGGTGCCACGACAACTGTGATCGAGCGCCGGTGGCATAAACTGTCACCGAACCCGATGGCAGCAGAAAGCACCCGAAAGACACGACACACCGGCAACCTTGCCGGTGTGTTTTCATTTTTGCGCCGCCTTGAACCGGAGGTCGGGTGTTTGGATTTTCGAAATTGGGGGGGGAGTGAACAGTGACTCGTGGACGAGACTCGATTCCCGCCAATTCCGAAAAACCAAACACCCAATCCGACCGTTGGCGGTTACGTTTGCCAGACGATTGCGGTGCTTCCTTCGCCCCCCACATTCGCCTGCGTGGTTGCCATGACATCAACTCCCGTCATCGATCGTCTCGCTCAACGAAATCGCCCGGCTGGCTCGGTCGCTGGGTATCAAACCTGGTCGGACCTGTTGTTCGTGCATTGGCGAGTTCCCGCCGCCGAACTCCGTCCGCTGTTGCCATCCGAAGTTGAGATCGACGAGTGTGACGGTTCGGCCTGGGTAGGGCTGGTGTTGTTCCACATGGCCGGCGTGCGGCCGTGGTGGTTCCCCGCGATACCAGGAGTCTCGGAGTTTCACGAAACGAACGTTCGCACTTATGTCACCTGCAACGGCGAACCGGGCGTCTGGTTCTTCAGCTTGGACGCCGCGAACTCGCTGGCAGTCCGAGTCGCTCGTTGGCGCTGGCGGTTGAGATATTTCTTCTCGGAGCTGTCGATCGCGCGGCGCGATTCGTTGATCGAATACCGCAGTCAGCGGCTGTGGCCCGAACCAATCCCAGCCAACGCGGACGTCGCCAGCGAGATTGGCGATTGGCTCCCTGGTGGCGGCCCCAAAGGCGAAGCCACACCGGGAACCCTGGAGTTCTTTTTAGCCGAGCGCTATCTACTCTTCACCGAGCTATCACCGGGACGGATCGCGCGCGGTCAGGTTCATCACACGCCGTACCCGCTCAAGACAGCGAAGCTGCTGCGCTGCGATCAGTCGCTGGTCTCAGCCAGTGACATCAACGTCACGAGTCCGCCAGCTCACGTCCTCTTTAGTCCGGGAGTGACCGTCGACATTTTCCCGTTGCGAGCGATCACTCCGTAAGGTGGGTCGAGTCATCGAGACCCACCAAATTGCTCAAAGTTCGTGGTGGGTCTCGATGACTCGACCCACCCTACGATGTCACTGGGCCAGCAATCGCTCAAGCATCTGCGTCAACGCTTCGAGTCCCGGCAGCGTGATCGTGTGCTGACCGCGGAACTCCAGGAACTTCACGTTCGCACCAGCTTCGACCAGCAGATCGCGCAGCGACAGCGCGGCCGCGAACGGAAGGATGGGATCTTGTCGTCCGTGGGTCTGCACGACCGGCACACCTTTGAGTCGCGCCGTGTTCGCTCGCCACTGTGCTTCACTGACGAGCGTGCTCGACCAGAGACATAACCCACCGGGAGGTTCGGCCCAATTCAACGCCCCCTCAATCGCCAGCATTGAGCCTTGCGAGAAGCCCCCCAGCACAAAGCGATTGTGTGACAGGTTTGTCTTCTGACGCACTTCGTCCAAAAGCATGAGCAACTGATCGCGAGCCTGGTCGATCCCTTCCGGCCGTCGATCGCGCAGGATCCGAAGATTGCCGCTCTCGACCGCGCCGATGAGTTCTTCCATGTCGATATGCCACCAAGCTCGGCCGCCACCGTAGCCGAGTTCTGCGAGGCTCAGCGGTGCAGCGGGAAAGACGAACTCCACCGAGTCAGCCAGCGCGGGACAAAGCTTGAACAGCTCATCTCCAATCGGCACGAGGTCGTGCCCCGGTGCTCCGAAGCCGTGACAGAGCACAACCACCAATCGCGGCGGTGTCCCTTCGGGAAGCTGAGTGATGACGCGGCACTTCAGTCCGCCGTAGTTCTCGAATCGCATGGCCATGAACGGTTCCTTTCGTGGGGCGGGATTGTGAGCATCCTCCGCGTCCCTTGCGAGCATTCGACAGGACCAGTGCAATGCCCGACGCAGCTTGCGTCGGTGAGACGGACGCAAGCTGTGTCCGCCACGGAAGAGGAAATTGCTCATGGAACGTGTCGTCAGTGCGTTCGGACTGTTCGTGATGATCGGGCTGGCGTGGCTGATGAGCACTCATCGGCGGCGATTTCCCTGGCGAGTTATGCTGATCGGCATGGTTCTGCAATTCGCGTTCGCCCTGCTGACACTGCGGACGGTCCCAGGGCGACTGCTTTTCGACGCATTGGGAGCGCTATTCACGAAGATCCTCGACTTCGTCGACGAAGGTTCCAAATTCGTGTTCGGTAGCGAATACGCGCACCACTACTTCGCGTTCCGAGTGCTACCGACGATCGTGTTTTTCTCGTCGTTGATGTCGGTGCTGTACTACATGGGAGTCATGCAGCGGATCGTGCAGGCGATGGCGTGGGTCATGCAGCGGACGATGAAGACCTCCGGTGCCGAGAGCCTTTCGACCGCCGCAAACATCTTCGTCGGCCAGACGGAAGCCCCGTTGGTCGTGAAGCCGTATGTCGCGCGAATGACGAATTCCGAATTGATGGCGGTAATGATCGGCGGCTTCGCGACGATCGCGGGTGGCGTCTTGGCGTTATATGTCGGCATGGGGATCGACGCGGGGCATTTGATGACCGCGTCCGTAATCGCTGCTCCGGCCACGCTGGTCATCGCCAAGATCATGCAGCCGGAGGTTGATCAGCCAGAGACGGCGAACGTGTCCGCCAGTTCGTTGCCCATGACGAACGCCAACCTCATTGATGCCGCGGCGGAAGGGGCTTCGGACGGACTCAAGTTGGCGCTCAACGTCGCCGCCATGCTGATCGCGTTCCTGGGACTGATGGCGATGTTGAATTGGATGTTGGAGTCGATTGGCAGTTTCTATTTTGGCCAGACGACCTGGTCGCTTGAGGCGGTGTTCGGCTATTTGTTCTGGCCGATCGCGTGGGTGATGGGGATTCCCGCCGAAGATTGCTCTCGAGCCGGCCAACTGCTCGGCTTGCGGATGGTGACGAACGAACTGGTCGCCTACCAGCGGATGTCCGAGTGGATGCAACCCGAATCCGCCATCAAGTTGGCCGAGCGATCTCGAGTGATCCTGACGTATGCCTTGTGTGGCTTCGCGAATTTCGGTTCGATCGGGATTCAGATCGGCGGCATCGGCGCGATGGCCCCGGAACGACGGGACGACCTTGCTCGGCTGGGCCTGCGAGCCATGCTCGGCGGCACATTGGCCTGTTTCATGACCGCATGCGTGGCAGGCGTGCTGCTGTGATTGTTGTTGTAGGGTGGGTCGAGCATCGAGACCCACCACCCCGTGTCAATCATTGGTGGGTCTCGATGCTCGACCCACCCTACCTTGAGAGCACCACGAGTGATCGCGCTGGAAGAGCATCCACAAGGAGTCGTCATACCGGTGAAGGCTGCACCCAGCGCGCGTCGCAATGGCTTGGTGGGAGAACACGCTGGCGCACTCAAAGTGCAGGTCACTCAAGCTCCCGAAGACGGCAAAGCGACCGAGGCCGTACTGGACCTGTTGGCCGGTGTGCTGCGCGTGAAGCACTCCCAAGTGAAGCTGTTGTCGGGAGCGACCTCGCGGCAGAAGCGCATCTTGGTCGTCGGAGTGTCGCTGGCCGAGGTCGCGAAGCGATTAGCACGGGAGGACACATGAATTCGTTGGCGGAACAAACGGCCGAGTCGTTCGAATACGAAGCTCGCAACGAGCGAGACACCGATGCGCTGGGCGCGATGCTGGCCGATGCAGCCGAACCCGGTCTCGTTGTGGGTTTGATTGGACCGCTCGGAGCCGGCAAGACACGCTTGGTTCGCGCAACTGCAACGGCGCTGGGTGCCGATCCTAGTAGCGTCAACAGCCCGACTTTTGTGTTAATTCAGGAATACTTCGGCCGGCTTCCGGTGTTTCACTTCGATACCTATCGGTTACGCGACGTGCGCGCGTTCGCGGACCTCGGTGCGGAGGAGTATTTCAGCAGCGAAGGCGTCTGCTTTGTGGAGTGGGCGGATCGAGTCCTCTCGGAGTTGCCGCGCGATCTGCTGCGCATCGAAGTCTCCGTCCTGGCCCCGACCGTTCGTCGCTTTCTGGTTTCGGCAAGTGGCCTCGTGTCGCAGAAAGTGCTTGTGCGGCTGAGGAGTTTGAAAGGTTGTGACGGCTAAAAGAATAAATCGAAGCGGTCGCACATCTTCTGGCTTCCGCAGTAGGTCCGACACCTACGTCCGACCGGACGTGGGCGTCCAGTCGACTCCGCGGGAATCCAGGAAGGAACGAGATACAATGTTTGGGCTGATGCGTGATCTGTTCGTGGGTCTGTTGCTGTTGGGTTTGTTGATGGCGACTCCGTGGTTGGCCAAGCAAGTAGGTCGGCAGAATTCCGAATCCGACTTGCCGGAAACAGCCATCGTCTCGTGCGAGCCGTATTTTGATCTGACCGTCTCGCGCAAGGATGGACAATTCGCAGCCGTCGGCATGCACGGCCAAGTGACGATCGGGCGGATGGATGATCCCGCCGCAGAACTCGAATTGGATTTGCCCGGCCGGCATGTGACGTCGCTGCAATTCTCGCCGCGAGAGTTTTCTTTGCTGCTCGGTTGCCTGGATGGCACGGTCTTATGGCAGCCTCTCGAGCAGTTCGAGGAGCCACGTCTATTGGCGACTTTCAGCAGCGTGGTGTCAGCGGTCAGCGTCTCGGCCGACGGACGCTGGGCAGCGATGGCTTGCAGTGCGTGCGAGAACGAACCGGCTCACATTTCGATTGTGGAGATCCGCTCGGCGGTCGCGCGTGTTCAATCGGACTCCAAACAATACATCGTCTGGCTGAGCTTCACGGGAGACGGTCGAGAATTGCTCTGCCGCGATTCGTTGGGCTCAGTGCTGATGATCGACGCGGTGTCCGGCAAACTTCTGCGAAAGGTGGACTTGCCTGGATTGGGAATTGGCCCGGCGGCACTCAGCCCCAGTGGTCGTTGGCTGGCGGTCGGCGGCGTGCAAGGGCAGGTGGCGATGATTGATCTTCGCGAGCGGCGCGTGATCAGTCAGTGGTCCGTCAATTCAGCGCCGATTTCTTCGTTGGAGTTTTCACAGCGCGGAACTTTACTGGCGTGTGGCACGAGAGATCAGTTAATGCTGTTGAATGGCCGCGATCACAAGGTGATTGCTGAACAAGCGACCGGAGTTGATCGACTCCATTTCACGGGCAACGGCAAGAAGCTGATCACGTCCGGGCACGACGGCACGATCCGTCGCTGGTCCCTGCCGAATCTCCTCGAAGAACAGCGCTTCGTCAGCGAGCCGCTGTGAGCTTCGTAGGACGGGCGCTCTTGCCCGTCATTGGTCGGACACGAGTGTCCAACCTACGAATCGCGATCGCTGGCCAGCATCGTGCGAACGGTGTCCCCATTGACCTGTCGAATGATGCCGCGTTCGGTGATGACGGCCGTGATCAACTCGGCGGGAGTCACATCGAAAGCGGGGTTGTAGACGTCGATCCCTTCGGGAGCCGTCTGCCGGCCGAAGCCGTGAGTGATTTCCGCAGCAGAGCGTTCTTCGATCTGGATTTGATCGCCGTGCGACAACGACAGATCGAACGTGCTCGATGGCGCTGCGACGTAGAACGGAATGCCGTGCATCTTCGCCAGACATGCGACTGAATAGGTGCCGATCTTGTTGGCCGTGTCACCGTTGGCAGCGATGCGATCGGCTCCGACGATCACCGCCTGCACTTTGCGTTGCCGCATCACGGTCGCGGCCATTGAATCGCAAATTACGGTCACTGGCACACCACGCTGTGAAAGCTCCCACGCGGTCAGTCTCGCCCCTTGCAGGAGCGGCCGAGTCTCGTCGGCGAAGACGCGAATCTGCTTGCCGCTCGCGACGGCCGCATAGATCACCGCCAGCGCCGTCCCGTCCCCGGCGGTGGCCAGTGCTCCGGCGTTGCAATGCGTCAGAACCGTGTCGCCCGTGGTCAGTAACTCCGCGCCGTGTCGGCCGATCGCGGCGCACATGCTCCGATCTTCCACCTCGATCACGCGAGCTTCAGCTAACAAAGCTGCGACAACCTCCTGTGGCGAGGCTGTCGGCAAACGCTCGGCAACTTGGCGTTGTCGTTCCAATGCCCAGAACAAATTCACCGCGGTCGGCCGGCTCGCGGCCAGTTGCTGAATCACCAAGCTCAACCGCTCGTCAAACTTTGATCGCTCCGTACTCGCCGCTTCGCGAACGCCCACCACGACTCCGTAGGCCGCCGCGACACCGATCGCAGGCGCTCCGCGCACACGCAGCGATCGGATCGCCTCGACGACTTGTTCCACGGTTCGGCATTCAACCGACTTCGTTTCACAGGGCAACAAGGTCTGGTCCAGCAGCCGCAAGTAGCCGTTCGATTCGCCCTGCCATTCGAGGACCGGCGTTTTCGAGTCCACCATCTTCGTCCCCTGTCTTCTTCCGCAGTTCGGCTTTGCCATCCACAGGAAGGAATCAACTGCCTGCGGATGGATAAAGCACTTTGTTAGGCTGTTGCGACCGTCGTCTTCTGTTCTCCGTCGTCCTCGTCATCGAAGGGCTTGGGCTTCGGGAACCAGCGGCAAATCAGGATGCCGCACTCATACAGCACGATCATCGGAATCATCATCATCAACATGCTGTAAGGCTCGGCCGGCGTTAGAAACATCGAGATCATGGTGATGACGAAGATCGAGACGCGGCGCTTCTCTTGGTAGTCCTTGATCTCGAAGATCGACAGCCGTTCGAGGAACAGCATCACCAGCGGCAACTGAAAGCTGATGCCGAACATCAGCGGCAGCATGATCGCGAAGTCGATCCAGTCGGCGATGCGGATTTGCGTTTGCAGCTTCAGTTCGTCGGAAAACTTCAGCAAGAAGCCGAGCACGAACGGAAACACGGCGAAGAAGCAGAACGAGGCTCCACCCAGGAACAATCCGGAGCTCATCGGCAAATAGATGTGGATGTATTTGCGTTCGTGCGGATACAGCCCGGCCGCGACGAACAACCAGATTTGGTAGAAGACCCAAGGGCTGGAGAGTACCAGGCCCGCGACGAACGAAACCTTCAGCCAGGTCATGAAGCCTTCTTGCACGGTCAGCACGATCGGTCGCTGTTGTTGTTCGGCGGTCTTTCGCCATTGCGCGATTTCGGGAGCCGTGATTCGCAATGAGACCGTCTTTTCTTCCGTCACGGGAGAGCCGTCGCTCGGCTTGTCGTCCGGTGAGGATGACGTGGCGGCCGGTTCGGATTTCTGAACGGGGGCCGGAAATCGTTGCGGATCGGAGGCGTGCAGCGCGGCCTGCAACTCCGACGGAACGACTTGAACCGTGAGCGTTGAGGAGTCGGAGGTCGCTTCTGGCGGCGCTTCGGGTTTCGGCTCGGCTTTGCCGGTGGCCCATTTCCAAAAGTCATTCCAGGTCTGTGCGGCATCGAACGGCTTGGCATCGTCTCCCGTCAGGACTTTGCCGCGCGCCTGAAGAGCGTCTTCGATCGGCTTGCGGACGATGGCCATGACCGAATCGCCGAAATACATCGTGACGCTGGTGACCAGGAACAGTCCGATGACCGCGCGCCACACGCGGATGCGCAGCTCTTCGAGGTGCTCCCCGAAGGTCATCGTGGTGTTGTCGAACAAGTCTTTCGAGTTTTTTCGAGACATGGCAACTCTCCGAGAAAGGCCGAGGAGTCACGGGCCGGCACGCGAGCGGGGCAATCATGGCAACGTCGCTCTGCGAAGCGTCGCTCGACTTGCCAGCTCGCGGTGTGACCCGATGAACCGCAGGGCTGAACCACCACATTCGGTTCAGCCGGATAACATCGGAGAGTCCACTCGCTTCCCCCGCTGGCAGGAGCAGGAACTTGGAGCGGCCGACG
>SXKJ01000271.1 GCA_005778115.1 Planctomyces sp.
GAGAAATGACTTCTCGCTGATCCCGACTGTGGCGATCGGGCACACGGGAGAGAAGTCTCCTGTCGATTGCACGAGCACCAAAGGTGCGTCACTCGAAAGCCCAGGCCAACGGTTCGATAAAGACTCTTCAGCCCCAACGGGGCGCGACTCGAATTCAGGAGTCAGAGTTTCGCCCCCTTGGGGCTTCGCTTCTTCTTGGTTCAAAGTCCCAGGCCGCTGGCCTGGGCTATCGAGTAACGCACCTTCGGTGTTGAAACAGCTCAGGCTGCTTCAGCGAGATGTGTCGGAAAGGTGAGTCCTGTCACCAAATCAAGCTGTCGAGTGCGCGTTCAATCTGCTGACGAGCGAAGACGTCGTTCTGCCGGTAGAGCCCGACGAAGGAGTACAGACGCTTGTTCTTATGCAGACAAGTGACGTGCTTGATGATTGTCTTGTTCCCGATCAAACCGCTGTAGACGATTCGCTCGCCTGCAACAGGACCAGCTTTGACGTTCGCAAGTGGTTCCTCCAGCTTCCAGGTCTTCACACCGAAGGCCGGTCCGCTCCAATGCTTTTCGAGTTGATCGGTGGCGACATCGTTGCAGCAGATGATTTGCATGGACGCGCCACCTTCCGTGGTCTTCACTTGATAGCGCGTCAAGAAGGTGTCACCCGGCAGATCGCCAGGGGGAAGCACTGAGTTCGTGGACTGGCTCCAGCCTTCCGGCACTCGAAAGCGGAACCCCTCGCTTTCGCTGTGATAGACCGGGGAATCGCGTAGCAACGGCGCGCGAGGCGCGGAGTCGCAACCACATGTCCCAGCGATCGCGCCGAGCAACAGTCCCCACGACAACAGCGACCGCGAAACGAGTCCGAACCGGGAGTCCGCTGTTCCCGCCAGTTCGTCAAAAGTCGTTTTTGACAACTTCGCCTCCTGAGCGAGTGGCTAACGAATGCAGGATATCGAGGTTGATCCCCGTGCCGATCGAACGCACCGAGCCATCCGCCAACAGAAAGAACACCAGGGAGTCGTGAGCCGAAAAGAAATCGTAAGGCTCACTAAATCGGTCATTGAGCGTGCGCGAACCGATGCGGGCCAAGGTCATGCAGGGGGACTCTTCGATCGTCGACGTATAGACGGGAGCTCCGGGCGTAGTACGAACCGTCGCGCCGGTCATGACACCAGCCCAGGGAGCCTGAGTGAACAACGCCGCTCGTTCGCCGGCGACGATTGTTTGCGATAGGCCATCACGAATGTCTTTCAATCGAACACTGCTATTCCGTTGAAACGACCCATTGCCATCGTCGGGATTCACATTGATCAAACCATATTTCCCGAAGACCGCGATGTAGCTGGTGGTGCTGGCGTCTGTGAACGGGGTTCCGTCCTTTCGAAGCACGGTGAACACGCCCGTGCTGCCATCCGACGGACAGGTTGCCAGGGGGAGTGGCCGAATTATCACGTCCGCATTCGCGGGGTTACTGACCGCCTTATTCAGATCGATCTGACGGTATAAGCCGGTTTGTCCGAGTTGAGGCAACAGCAGCGAGAGCCAATTCCAACCAGGATCTTGGGGAGGTGGAACCGGCGGTGGCGGGGGCAAGCTGTCAAAAATGCGATCAATCGAAGCGCTTGGCGGGATAAAAATCGGACCAGGACCGACCGGAGCGGGACCGGCAAACAAATAACCTGGCGGCATCGTCGCATGGCTCTCGTGATATTGATGCAGAGCCAGTCCCATCTGTTTCATATTGTTGCGGCACTGAGTCCGGCGAGCCGCTTCCCGCACGGCCTGGACCGCCGGCAGGATCAGCGACATCAAGATGCCGATAATCGCAATCACCACGAGTAATTCAATCAGGGTGAAGCCTCTTCGGCATTCCGGCTTCGCGTGAATTGATGTGGTCTCCATTTCAACGTCTCCAAGAATCGAGCAACTCATCGCCATCCAAAAACAGTTCGCAACCAGCAGCCCACTTTCAAACACGGGATTCGAGGTAAGGCGTTTGATCCTAGAAGTCGACTTGTGGACTGACAATGAAATTCATCGGTAAGCCGCTGCTAATGGCTTCTTTGATATCGGCTCCGGCTTTGACCGAGCCATCACCGAATTCGTTTCGGTCACCCATCGCGTTCATTCCGAAGGGTTGGCCCTCCGATCAAGGTTCGCTCGCGAACCGCGTTTCGGAGATGCCAATTGGGGCGGTCAGCGCGATTATGCTTCGGGCATTCATGCTTTGGCGAGCAGGGCGGCGTCAGCCCCCCCGTTCGGGGTCGAATCGAAACAACCCGGGGGCTGAAGCCGCCCCCCGCGCCGGGAATGCGTTCGCCAACAATACGTCTCACTCCGCCTTGATCACTTCGATTTTCAACTTACCGAGCGCTTGATAGGCCGGCAGAAACGTGCTGACCGGGAGTGGCGCGTCTTCATCCATCGCGGAGTCCGCCATCTTAAGATGTGCCGGACCGATGCCACCTTTGCCCAGCGTTCCGTCGAGCGGAATCCATTCGCCGGCGAGAAACGCTTCGGTCCACATGTGCCCGCCAAACGATTGCAGCGACTCGACGTAGACCAGACCGGCGGCGACGCGGGATGGAATCTTCTTGGCTCGCAGCAGTGCGGCCAGGAGGACGGCGTGTTCGGTGCAGTCCCCTTCCAGGCTCTGCGCGACTTCGGAGGCGGAGGCCATCGCAGTTGAAAAGTTCTTCTTCGAGATCTTGTCATGCACATATTTTTCGAGCCGCGTGGCGATGCGGCTGGGATCGGTCTCCACGCCCGTGGCGCGGTCGGCGTGTTCAATCACCGCTGGATCGCGCGTCTGCAAGAAGCGCGTCGGGGCCAGAAACTTGTCGTCGGTCCGAACCGGCCGCGAGTTGACCGGCGGGATCGGTTTCGCCGTCACGGTCAATTCGATCGCGGGGTCGGACTTGTCCTTGTCCGACAGGCGCTTGAGCTGCTGCGTCTCCCCCACGATGAAGAAGCGGTCGGGAGACTCTTCCTTCGTCGAGACGCGATAGACGATCCGCTTCTTGCGATGCGCGTCCACGATCGGTGGAGCGACCTTCACCAACGTGTTGATGGCCAGATCGAGTTCCGGGCCGGCGATTGTTTGCAGAGCGACATCACGCGGCACGTCGTAAGCCCGAAACACCAAGCCGGCCATTTCGGTTTCCATCAGCTTCGTCTGCCAGTTGGCATCGACGAACTGCTTCGACTTGTTCTCCGGGATCGCCGAGAAGCTGACCTGAACCCGCAGCAGCGACGCCTCTTTGCCATCGAACAACTTGACCTTCCGCTGCTCGTCCGCGGCGAAATGCTGTTGCGAGAACTTGTTGAACTCCGGCACATAGACTTTGAACGATTGCGACTCGCCCGCTTTGAGCGGCTTCTCGCGCAGCCGGCGATCGGGATACGCGGGGGACTTGGCATCCGCTTCCCAGGCGACGCGACGCTTGTCGGTGCGACCAGCCACGGTCGAAGTCAGTTCGAGTTCTGTCCCGTTGATGACACCGACTGTCGTCGAGTTTTGACTCGGCGGGTTCTTCATCTCGAATGAGAACCGGAGCAAGTCACCCGACTCAGTCTCTTCGGTTCGCGTCGTGGTCGTGATGCGCAACTTCTGGCCGAAACGATTGAGCGAGAAGAAGAGATCGCTTTCGCTGACGACGACCTTCCGCTTGTCGCGCAGTTCCACACGCTCGCGGCTGTATTGATAACCGGCTCGCTGATTGTCGATCTGAATGACTTGCCAAGATTCGGTGAGGGAAGCGTCTGCCGCTGGAGCCTTGGAAGTCTGTGCTTCGCACACAGCGGCCGAGAGCAGCGGCCAGAAACAGAGGATCGCCACCCGACCCCGGACGATTCGACCCCAGACATTCCAACTTCCGAACATTGGTGATTCTCCCTTCCGCATGATTCCTCGTCTTGGGATGCGAGGTAAAACCAGTTCGTAGTTCCGCCTTTAGGCGGCATCGGCATCCGGCACCGCCTAAAGGCGGAACTACGAACGAATTCTTGCCCGGCCCCTTAGCCGCGAAAGATGCCGTGGCCGGCGATCAGGCCGTCCTTCATGTAGATCTGGCGTTTGGCTTGCGCGGCGACTTCGTTCTCGTGAGTCACCATCAGGATCGTGCGGCCTTCGCTGTTGAGCCTTCTCAGCATCCCCATGATCTCTTCGCCGGTCTTGGAGTCGAGATTACCGGTCGGCTCGTCAGCCAGGATGATTTCCGGATCGTTGGCCAACGCCCGAGCGATAGCGACGCGCTGCTGTGGACCGCCGGAGAGTTGGTAGGGGCGGTGCTCGATGCGATCGCCCAATCCCACAAGCTCGCAGAGCTCCACGCAGCGAGCGATGTCCCGAGAGGACAGGGCCGGGCGGCCGGGACGGTAATGCAACGGAATCTGAACGTTCTCCAGGACCGTGTACTGCGGGATCAGATTGAACGACTGAAAAATGAACCCGATCAATTGATTCCGAATGTGCGAGAGATCGTCGTCGCTCAGTTCCGAGACGTGGTGCCCGCCGAGGATGTATTCACCGCTGGTGGGCCGGTCGAGTGCGCCGAGCAGGTTCAGCAACGTGCTCTTGCCACTGCCGGACGAACCCATGATCGCCAACCAATCCCCCTGCGGAAACTGCATGCTGACGCCACAAAGCGCCTTCACCACCACACCTCCTTTGAGGTGATAGTGCTTCTGTAAGTCGATGACTTCACCAGCGAGGGCCATGAGTGGGGATTCCTGATTAGGTGAGCGGCACGGCGCTAGCCGCCGGTCGTGCAGGCGTAACCGACTCCGAAATACCGGTGGCTAGCGCCATTTCGCTCAAAAATTCGGCTTGGTGGGCTTTGTCGTTTTGTTCGTGGGGGGCGGATCGTTTTTCTTTGGAGCTGTCTTGGAAGGATCGGGCTTCGTGGTCGATGGAACGGTCACTCGGCTGGGGGAAGAAACTGTCGACGACCAGCGTTCGATATCGAAGCCGATCGGCGTTTGATTTGGTCCCCAAGTCGCGGCGGGGCAATTGTTCGCGAGCAAGAAATCTCGCGGAGCCACTTTAGTCCGATGTGGCAACTTCGCCGCGAGCCTCACGTCGCCGTTGGCGGTGAGCGAATTCTTCACCTGCGTCTCTCCCCACGGCTTGCGCCAGTGGTTGTCGAACGATTGCGGTCCGGCCGCTGGAGTCTCGGCGGCGCGAATGAACTGTATCCACGGGGCCGTATAGCCGTTGCCGTGATCCCACCAAGCGATCTGCTGATTGGCCAGCACGAAATCGCGAGCGGACAGCAACACAGGAGACGCCGTCGCGCTGGACAAATCCGTCAGCGACAGCAGCGCGCAGTGTTGCAGAAAGACATTCAGCGGCCGAATAGTCTTCTCGGCTTCCTTGGTGCCGCGAACTTGGAACAGGAACTTGCCACCGGCTCCGAAGGTACACCAGCGCGCGTCGAGCGTCCCGCCGATCCTGGCATTGAAGCCTTGTACGTTGAGATCGAACAAGTCGCCGACCGACGCGAACAAGCTGTTCCGCAGCAGCAGCGTGCGATTCCGCAGATCCGCATCGAACAGTTTTCCGGAGGTCAGCAGCGCGCAGTCGGTGATCACACCGGAGTTCTTTTCTTGCGGCGAGTTGAGATCGCGCGGTTCGACTTCAATGCGCTTCCAGCGGATCAAGCCTTGAAACTTGGTGGTCCCTTCCAGCATCTGGCCGGTGACTTGGCAGCGGCGGAGCGCGAAGTTGCCGTCATGCACGGCGAGGAAATGGGCCGGCAATGGGGAACTCGATCCGTTCGGAAAATAGAACTGCCCATCGATCAGCTCCAGCGAACCGTTCTCGACAATGAACATGGCCTCGTCGTCTTTCATCTTGGACGACTTGCGCGGACTGAGGACGAGCGGGGCCTCGCCGTTGTTCCGAAACTCGATGCGTAACGATTTGTTTTTCACTTCGACCGGTGTCATCTCGGTGCTGCCTTGTCCGCTGACGATGACCACCGTGCCGCTGGGCCAATCATCCTGGCCGAGCACTCTGCCAAGATCTTGTGAGTTGGCATCGACTTCGATCCGTTTATTCTCTGCGAACGGTTCAATGCCAGTGATCGGATACGCGGCGCGATCGGCCAGCGCATCGGCTTGCGCGAGTGTCAGCGGAGTCGAGATCGCGAAATCGTTGACCGAGCAACCGGGCGTTTGGCCGTCGCTCCCTTTCAGCCCCAGATCGTTGGGCAAGCCGAGTTCATTCGCCGACAGCGCGGCGAAGTCTGCGGGAGGAGTCTTTGGCCAACTGATGGCTTGGAATTGCGAAGACTCCAGCGAAGGTTGATTGCGCCAGACGTCTTTCCAGGCGGCACCGTCGCGCACAACCTTAGTGTCCCCCAATTCCCCGAGGATCAACTTTTGCCAACCACAAACGGCGGAGGATTCGATCTGCCAGTTCAGGTTCGGATAGAGACTTTGGTCGTTGCCCGGCAACAGAGCCTGTTGCCAACCAGGCAAGGCCAACAACACCGGCACGGCTTGTGGAAGACTGACTCCGGCCAGCACCGAGTTGGCGATCAACACTTCGGTGGCTGGCGGCTTCGCGACATCCACGCCGGGCGAAAGTTCAAACGCGGTCCCCGCAGCCAGCACCGTGCAGGACAAGAACCGCAGGCTGCGCACCGTTGCCGAAGCCGAGCCGATTGCCTTCGGGCTATTCGCCGGCTTGAGCGACTTAGGTCCGGCTGGCTTCTTCTCATCGCCGGTGGAGGTAACGCTGGGCTTCACTCCACCGACGGCCGGTTTGGGCGGCAGAGTGACTTCAACCGGTTGTTCGCGATTGGTCAGGCTCAACAAGGGAGCGGAACCAGTCGCGAACACACAGCGACTGGCGACGAGATCCGACTTCGTTTGATCGAGATTGAATCCACCCAGTGCCGTGCCGCGCACGACGCTCTCGCGCACGAGCAATCTGGCGCGCGACGATTGCTTCGGATCGGTGCGCAGCACTTGCCCCTCGGCTCCGAACGCGAAGCTCTTGCCAGCGCGATTGCCCAGTAACGTGAACGAGCAGCGCACCACAGCAAGATCGCCGGAGCGCACCGAGACGAACGTCAGCGGATCGTTGTTCGCGAATTGCCGCGCGTAGACGAGCACTTGCAAACCCTCCAGCGTCAGCGCGCCGTTTGAGATTTGCAGCAGCGAGTCATACGGTTGATCCGGTTCGGCCACGAGGACTACCACCGGATTTGTGCCATTGGCTGCGCGAACCACGACCGTCGCGCGGTTTTGCAGTTGCATGGGACCAAGGAAGTACGGGCCATCGGTGATCAACTCCACGATGCCCCCCGCAGGCGGGAGTTCTTTGATCGCTTGCTCGATCGTCGCCACTTGCTCGAAGCCATTCGGAGCACCGCCGACAGCGACTCGTTTGAGATTCGCGGCGGCGGGCGAACCGGCTTCAGTGATCCATTCGGGGAGGTGTTTCACTTCCCCATCACGGCCCAGCGGTGCGATCGGAGGAAAGTACAACGCTCCGGACGGCGAAGGCACGGGGGAGTTGTCTTTTTGGGTTGTCGACTTCGAGGCATCCGGGATGTCAATCGGTTTCGGACCTTTGGAGATCCCCGGAGTCACCGGTTTGGGACCGATCTTCTTTTCTTCGCTGACTGAGGTGCTGGTCGTCGTGGTGGCCACTTCTTGGCCGCGATCGAATGGATTGGAACCTGGAGTCGTGGTGGTTCCGACGGCTCCTCCGTATTGCGAAGCGATGTAGCCCAGGCAACCAATGGCGGCGATCACGGCCGCTCCGATACCCAGCGGCTTCAGCGAGGCCAGATTGATGCCGCCCCACGCTGTCGGCATGCTCGTAGGCAACTTTTGAACGGGGATCTCCATCGTCGCGGCCGCCAGTTGTTTCGCTTCCTTCGCGGCGGGCTTTTTATACGACGCCTTCGGTGCGTCGTCTGAGTCGTCACGACCGTCGTCTTCTTCGGCCAGTCCGGCGAGGTCTTTTAGAGACATCGGGCCGCGCGTCAGGTTTTCGTTTTCCAAATCCTCCAGCAACTCGCTGGGGCTTTGATAACGGTCCTCCGGCTTGATCGCCATCAGCCGCTTGATCATCACCGAGATGTTTTCCGAAACCGATTCATTCTCATCGCGCACATCCGGCCGCGGTCCGCCGGAATGCGCATTGAGCTTGTTGAGCATGCTCCCTTCGGGGAACGGAGGGTGCCCGGTCAGCAAATGGAACCAAGTCGCCCCCAGCGAATACATGTCGCTGCGAATGTCCGCCGCCTTGCTGTTGCGAGCCTGCTCCGGCGACATGTAATCGACTGTGCCGACGGTCGTGCCAGCGCGGGTGATGTTGGTCTCCAGCGTTTCGTCCACGGAACGCGCCAGCCCCATGTCAGCCAGCTTCACGAGTCCATCTTTGCGAATCAGCAAGTTGGACGGCTTGATGTCGCGATGAACGATCTTCTGCTGATAAGCGTGCTGCAGCGCGAGCGTGATTTGGCGAATGACGTCCATCGCCCGCTTAGCCGGCATCGGTCCACGCTTGGCGACGACGGTGTGCGCGTCCGTGCCGTCCACGAATTCGAGCGCGATGTAGAGCAACCCATCCGCTTCGCCGGCGTCATGAATCGCGACGATGTTGTCGTGCTTGAGAGCGGCCGACGCCTGGGCCTCGGCCTTGAAGCGTTTGACGAGCGTGGGGTTCTCAGCCTTCTCTTTCGCAAGCACTTTCAGTGCGACCTGCCGCCGCAATTGCGTGTCGTTGGCGAGGAAGACAGTCCCCATGCCTCCCTGGCCGAGCTTCTTGATAATCGTGTAGCGGCCAAGCTGCTTAAGCCCATCCAACCCATGCCCCTTGGCAGTCGGAGCGGTCTTCGCGGCAGTACCGGCCGCCTGGGCCGTATTCGAAGCAGCAGGCTTCGCGCCCGCCGGCCGTTGCGGCGACGGATCGCGCGGCGCGGGCTTGCCGGATCCAGCCAACTTGGCAGCCATCGAATGACCTCGGAGAGGGGGGCGAATGTCGGTCGAACAAAGTGGTTACTCGACAGCCCGAAGTCTAGCTTGGTTCCGCCGATTTGCCACAACGGTCAAACGCCTTGGACTGCGGCAGCCTGCTGCCGCTTTCGATCTCCGGCAGCCTGCTGCCGAGAGTGACACTCGATTTGTGAGGCTTGTCCAACAGCGGGCTGTTGGACGGAAAGCGGCAGCGGGCTGTTGGACGGAAAGCGGCAGCGGGCTGCCGCAGTCCAAACAAAAGGGTAATCACCCGCCGGTGAAGCGGTGGCCGCAGAGTTGGCACAGGCGTTTGCCGGAGGGGATGCGGGCTTCGCATTGCGGGCAATGGCTGGAGATCTTCAAGCCGTCGGGATGGTATTCGCCGTCGGCGAGGCCGTCTTCCAGATCGACTTGCTGCTCCAGTTGCCGCAGATCGAGGTCGTTGATGATCCCTTTGTTCTTGAGCAACCGCAGCAGCGACTCGACGGTGAGGAATAAGTGCCCGACACGTGCGACCACTTCGTCTCGCTCACGCACTTCATTGAGTTCGCGATCCTGTGCGATCCGAGTCGCACGTTCGGGATCGTAGGACGACCTTAGCGGTTCCGAGAGATCGGCCGCATCGAGGTCCAACTCGTTCTCGTTCCAGAGCGGTGCCTGTTCTTCGAGTTCCTCCTGATCAAACTCTTCATCGTCGCCGGTCAGCAGCATTTTCAGGAGGCCCATCATTCGCCTTTTCGCTAGGGGATGCGCGGAGAATTCGGACAAGCCTAGGTCATGCGATGGCCGAGTCCAGCCGTAGGTCAGGTTTTCGAGCCTGACCCGAATGGGAAGAATCGAGCTGAACGCTCATCGGATCAGCCTGGAAAGGCTGACCTACGTGGGGTGTCGGCAGTGCCAGTCGGTTTGGCTTTGGTACGCCTGTGCGATCGCGAGCAGGCGATCTTCGGAGTACGCGCGGCCGACGAGTTGCAGGCCGGTCGGCAGGCCCGATTCGCCGAAGCCGTTCGGGATCGAGAGCGCGGGAATACCGGCGGCGTTGCCCGCTCCGCCGATTTGCGAGCCGGCCAATCCTTTGCGGTATTCGTCCCACGGTCGGTCGATGGGATACGCGACCGACGGCAACGTGGGGCTGATGACCGCGTCGAACGGTGACAGTGCGGCGTCCACTTCACGCTGGATGATCGCGCGGATGCGCATCGCGTTGATGTAGTCCTTGGCCGGGATCGTTAAGGCGGAGTACAGACCCCAGCGATCTTCTTCGGCGGTCATCTCCCAGACCTTGCCGCTCTTGGCGAGGTCTTCAAACGCGGCGGCCATCTCGCACGAAATGACGATCGAATTGACCGAGCCATACGGCAGATCGGGGAGCTTGAACTCGCTGAGCGTGGCGTAGCGTTCGAGGACTTTGCGGGATGCCTCGAAGTTGGCTTGGACTTCCGGTTGCACTTTCGTCACGGCGTCGTCGAGCACTCCGATGCGGAACGGACCGGTCGTTTGAGTGGACACGGAAGAAGGCTCGCGGATCGCGTTGAGTACGAAGCTGCAATCTTGAGCGGTGCGAGTCAGCGGCCCGATCTTGTCCATTGTCCAAGTCAGAGCCATCGCCCCTTTCGCGTTGACGAGTCCGTAGGTGGGCCGCAGGCCGGTCACCCCGCAGTAACCGGCGGGGGTCATGATCGAACCCCAGGTTTCAGTGCCGATCGAGAACGGCACCAGTCCCGCAGCGACAGCCGCGCCGGAACCGCTCGACGAACCGCCGGCCCACCGGGTCTTGTTCCAGGGATTCAGTCCCGGCCCGGTGAACGTCGCGTTCGCTTGCCGATAGCCGAGTGCTCCCGCGATTTCGACCATCGCCAGCTTCGCGGCCAGGACGGCTCCGGCCTCACGCAGTTTTTTGATGACTGCTGCGTCTTCGTCGAAGACCTGATCTTTGAACGGAGCCGCTCCCCAAGTTGTCGGGATGCCTTTGGTCGCCAGCAGGTCTTTCGCGCCGTAGGGGATGCCGTGCAGCGGGCCTCGATAACGGCCGGAACAGAGTTCTTGGTCCGCTTGCTGAGCCTCGGCCAAGGCACGCTCGCGAGTCACCGTCACGACAGCGTTCAGCTTCGGACCGAGTTGCTCCAGTCGGTCGAGAAAGAATCGAGTCAGCTCGACTGAGGTGAATTCGCGCGACCACAGACGGCGTCCAAGGTCGGCGACGGTCGCGAAGGCGAGGGAATCAGGAAGGTGCATGATTCCCGCTTCTGTATTTGGCTCGCCGTCATTCGTCAATCACGTCACACCCGGCTGCTGGCGGTCGTCAGATCTCGCCCTGCGGAAAAGCCGTTTGGGCCAGGCGACGAATGGATAAACCAATTGGCCGATTGAGCCTTGGCCCATCTGATCCCTGACTCCCAGAGGCACGGTGCAGAGTCCGGGCATCTGATACGTGCCGAAGGCTTGGTCAAAGACGGAGAACACCGTGGCAAAATTGCTGCCGGCACCTTCCACATCACGCGAGTGGTGCCAGCGGTGCATCACCGGGGAGACAAACAAAAACCTCAATGGTCCGTAGGTCCACGGCACATCCGCGTGAATGAACTGGCCGTAGTAGTGACGGGTCGCAAACACCACCGTGATCGACCACTGGGGAAAGCCCATGATCGAAAGGCAAGCAATGTCGATGATGGCTGTCGTCGCACGGTTGATGGGATGGAACCGCCACAGCGTGAGGAACGTCATCTGGGTATCGCTGTGGTGGATGGCGTGCGAGGGCCAAAGCAGCCGTGTTTGCTCCAAGCGGTGACGCCAGTAGGAAAAAAGTCGCCGAGGAATACGGCACCGAACGCGGTTCCCCAGGTGCCCACAGATTCCCAACGCGCAGGCGAGACGATGATCAGGTCCGACTCGCGCACCGTCCTTTGAACCACTTCGACCAGCAGCGCGATAAGCGGAGCGACGCAAACGGCGTCGAAGAAATACAGCGAGAGGTTGACCCGAATTTCCGCCGCCGCCCGCTTCCCGGCCGCGAGCGCCTCCTTGCCTTTGACGATGACCGCCAGCAAACAAAAGCAAACGGCGGCCAACAGCAAGACTAAGACGGCGTCCCACAGCGATTGGCCAGCCGAGACGATCGATTGAGTAATGAAGTCGAGCACACTGCCTCCTTGCGTGTGTCCGTGCCTGATTTGGATGAGCCACGAGGCTCCTAC
>SXKJ01000272.1 GCA_005778115.1 Planctomyces sp.
AACAGCCCCGCCTCGCCCGTCAACTGCGCCTGCGAAACCTCGACTTCGATCGGCCGCTCCACCGAAAAATCGAGGACAAACGGCAACACACCCTGTAAACTCATGCCCGGCCTCCCTGCGGCGTTGAAGTGCTGATGTCAAACACCTTCTACGCCCTCGCGGGCCGCTTCATTGGATACGCATGAATAATGTGGGTTAGGGAGACGATGAATCGGAAACGCATCATCTCTGTTGTTTTTTGGCATCACACCACGCGGTTCGTTTGCCGCAGGCAGCCGGGGATACTCATTGATTCCGGGTTTTCGCCAGTTCCAAGTCCGCAGGCATCCGCCTTGCTCTCTGCGGGTCACGAGAAGCTCTCTGTGTTTGTTCTCATCGAGACTGGGGATCGCCATGCGTTTTCGTGACATGCGTTTTCATTCCAAGTTGCAGTTGCTGATCGGCCTGTTCGTGATCGGCTTCGTGGCGGTCTTTGTGTTTGGTGCAGTGACCCTGGCTCGCGTCCAAGTCACCGGCCAGACGTTTTACGAAGAGCGTGTCGAAGGGAACCTCTACCAAGAGATCGTGCTGGCCAAAGACCTGGTCGCCGACATCCTGCCACCGCCGGAATACATCGTGGAGTCGTATCTGGTGCTCCACGAAATCCACACGCTGACCGACCGCGAGGAAATCCATGACCGTGTGAACTACTTCAAGGATCGCGAGGCCGAGTACGAGCAGCGTCAGAAGTTCTGGGACGAAGAGCTGCCGAAAACTGGCACCTCCCGATCGTTGCTGCTCGAACAATCCTCGAAGCCCGCGCGGGAGTTCTACCGCCTGGCTGCTCAATTCCTGGCCGTCGCCGACAAGCTAGAGGAACGGGAAGCCGTCTGGTCCGAGTTACTGCCGCAGTTGCAGAAGAAGTACGAGACTCATCGCGGCGTGATCAACAAGATCACAGAACTGGGAAACAAGATGGTCGAGGACGGCCAGAAGAACGCGAAGGACGCGGTGGCCACCTCGCACACCATCCTGGTGACTTTGGGCCTGGTCGTTCTGTTGGCGGTCTGCGTCTTCGGCTACTTTATCTCGCGGGGCATCGTGCAGCCGACCAACCTGCTGATTGCTCGGCTGCGAGAAATGGCGGACGGAGCGGCTGACCTGACCGCTCGCGTACAGATCGACTCGATGGATGAGATCGGCCAGCTTGGTCACTGCATCAACACGGTCATTCAACGAGTGCATGATCTTGTCGCCGAGATCAAAGGGGCCACGTTGCAGTTGCTGTCCACGACCACGCAGCTCGCCGCGACTTCCAAAGAGCAAGAGGCCACTCTCGCAAACTTCGGAGCCTCCTCCAGTCAGATCGCCGCCGCTGTCAAAGAAATCTCCGCCACCGGCCAGGAACTCTCCGGCACGATGAGCGACGTGATGGGGGGAGCCAGCCGAGCTTCCGAATTAGCCAGTGCCGGCCGCATGGGACTGACCGGCATGGAAAGCACGATGTATGACCTCACTGAAGCCACCAAGAACATCTCCAACAAGCTGGGAGCCATCCACGAGAAGGCCAACGACATCAACGTGGTCGTGACCACGATCACCAAAGTTGCCGATCAAACCAACCTGCTCTCGATCAACGCGGCCATCGAAGCTGAAAAGGCGGGCGAGTACGGCCGCGGCTTCCTGGTGGTCGCTCGCGAAATCCGCCGCCTGGCCGATCAGACCGCCGTCGCCACACTGGAGATCGACCAGATGGTGCGGCACATGCAATCGGCCGTCTCGTCCGGTGTCATGGAGATGGACAAGTTCAACGAAGACGTGCGCGGCGGCGTCCGCAAAGTCGCCGAGATCAACAACCAAATGGGCCAGATCATCGAAGGAGTCCAATCCGTCAGCGAACGCTTCGTCCCCGTCAACGAAGGAATGAAGAATCAATCGCTCGGTGCCCGACAGATCAACGACGCGATGGGGCAGCTCACCTCCGGAGCCGCGCATACCCAGTCGTCGATCCGCGAGTTCAATCAAGCCACCGAAAACCTGCGACTCTCGGTTGATCGCCTGAAGCACGCGGTCGTGCGGTTTGTGGTTTCGGGGTGAGGGGAGAGGACGGCAAATTGCAAATTGAAAGTTGCAAATTGAAGGCGGGGCAGGGAGGGGCGTTTTTCACTTTTGTGGTCAGAGAACTTTTGATGACTCCTGAAGAGCTTTCGGATCGGTTGTTGGATTTTGCGGCGCGGATTGGCAAGCTGGCGGATGCGCTCCCCGACACTCGCATGGGACGGCACATTGCTGGGCAGATTATTCGGTCAGGAACATCGGCCGCTCAAAATTATGAAGAGGGATGCGCTGCGGAGAGCCGCCGTGAATTCGCTCACAAACTGCAAATCTGTCTGAAGGAACTCCGCGAAACACGGCTATGGCTACGATTGATTCTCAGGGCCAGTCTGTTGTCTGAGAAGCGACTGACGAAGTTGCTCGAAGAAGCGGACTCGCTCTGCAAGATCATCGGAAAGACCGTCGTCACCGCCAAACGTCAGCCACCCAAGAAGTCCGACTAACCTGTCCCGCAATTTGCAATTTGCAATTTGCAACTTTCAATTTGCAATCCTGCGGTTCCACCATGCTCTGGCTCATCTTTCACGTTGGCGCAGAACGCTTCGCGGTTCGCAGCGATCGTGTGGACAAGGTTTTGCCCACCGTCGAATTGCATCGCACGGTCCAGTCGCCTAACGGTCTGGCCGGAGCCTTTTCGTATCACGGGGCGGTCACGCCGGTGATTGATCTCGCTCATTGGCTGCAAGGGACGAGCATGTCGCCGCGGTTGAGTAGCCGCATCATTCTGATTCCACTGGATGCGGAGCACTCCGGCCAGAAGTTCGGTTTGCTTGCCGAGCGAGTGGTCGAACTGCGGCCAATCGACCAGGAGATCATTAACGGAACGGGAGCGGCCACCTGGCCGGGAACACTCGCCTTGGGGCCAGTGATCGCCGACGAGCACGGCATGCTTCAGTTGCTGGACATCGACAGGCTCATCACCGAGGCTCGTCGGCATGAACTTCTGCCGATTTTGGTCGAGCAACCTGTCTGAAGGAGCGATGCCCTCGATGGACCTGACGAACATCACACAACTGCTGCTCCAGCAGATCGGCTTGGATCACGGCACGATCGGCGAGCATTCGATTGCGCTCGGCGTCCAAACGCGGATGCAGGCGCTGCGTCTGACTGATGTCGCGGCCTATGCGGCGTGTCTCATCGTCGATCGTGCAGAACTTCAAGCGCTGATCGAAGAGGTCATTGTTCCGGAGACATGGTTCTTCCGAGGGCTCGACCAACTCTGTTACATGGCCGAAGTCGGCAGTCGGTGGCGGCCGTCATTTCCAGGTCACTCGTTGCGAGTCCTCAGCATCCCGTGCAGTTCGGGCGAGGAGCCGTATTCGATCTACATGTTCCTGCGGCATCACGGACTCGAGCCGTCACAGATTCGTATCCTCGCGGTGGACATCAGCCAGCGGTCGATCGATCGGGCGACGCGCGGTGAATATGGCGCTATGTCGTTCCGCGAAACCGCGCCATTGTGCGACGTCTTGCGACATCGTTACTTCGAGAGTGACTTAAGGCACACGGTAATCCCCGAAGTCCGCAACGCGGTTCAGTTTCGACAGGACAACGTGATCTCCCCCACGTTTCTGGCGGATGCCGGAGTGTTCGACATTATCTTTTGCCGGAACCTGCTGATCTATTTCGATCAGCAGTCCCGAAAGCTCGCCCTGCAATCGTTGCAGCGGTTGCTCGCGCCGAACGGATATGTCTTTGGAGGCCATGCCGAACAACTGGCGATGCTCGATCCGCAACTCAAGAGCGTCGGTCCCGCCGGCGCGTTCGCATATCAGCGAACCGATGCCGCCATCACTGCCGCGCGGCCATCGCCACAGGTCGCACCAAGTCCGACTCCCAGCATTCGTCCCGCGCAACCCGCTTTCAAAAGCGCGTTCGCACCAGCCTCAGACGATTGGCGAGCGGAGGGCGTCAGCCCCCAGGTTGTCGGTGAAAAAACCGTCCGTACGCAAACCGGAGGGCTGACGCCCCCCGCTCGCCAGGAGGGTTCTTTTGACCTCCTCGCCTCGGCCGAGCAGGCGGCGAACTCTGGCCGGCTTAGCGATGCGCGGTCGTTGTGTGCGCGATACTTGGAGCAATACGGCCCGACTGCGTCCGCGATGTGTCTGATGGGGGTCATTCAGCAAGCCGCTGGCGAACTGACCGACGCGGAGAGAAGTTTTCAAAAGGCGGTGTACCTCGACCCCGCTCACAAGGATTCGTTGTGGCATCTCAAGTTGCTGGCCGAGAAACGTGGCGACCAGCGCGCGGTGGACAACTTCAATCGTCGCCTCGCCCGTACCACGTCGTAGCCGTAGGGTGGGTCGAGTCATCGAGACCCACCATCAACCGTGAGCAATCGGTGGGTCTCGATGACTCACCCACCCTACGATGACTTTTTGAGAAGCATCATGAATCGTCCCAGTCCCTTCGATGCGTTCATTCCGTCGCCGGAGGATCCGCCGCTCGCGCCCGACTTCACGATCGCGAATGGTTCGGATCTGCCGATCCTCGGCGAAGCCAACCTGACCGTGCTCGAACACGATTGCTGGAACAAGATTGGCGTGACCGGAGACCGTTCGTGCCCGGAACTGCTGAAGCACGTGCATTGCCGAAACTGTCCGGTGTTTACCTCGGCAGGCCAGCGGTTGTTTGAGCGCGATCTTCCCGCCGGGCATTTGGCCGAGTGGACGAAGCGGCTGGCGGAACCGGAGATCTTTGCCGAGCGTGGAATCGTTTCCGTGCTGATCTTTCGGGTCGGTGAAGAGTGGCTGGCGATCGACATCGAACTGCTGGTTGAGATCGGTGAGTTGCGTCCGATTCATTCGATACCGGGTCGCTCGAACGAAGTGCTGGTTGGCTTGGTGAGCATTCGCGGCGAGCTGGAGCTGTGCATCTCGGTCGGCGGGTTATTGGGGATCGCGATGCAATACCCACCAAACATCGCCAAGTCCACGCACGAGTCGGGACGTCACAGGTCCGTCGACCGAGACCGGATCACCGCGCGTTTGATGGTCGTCAGCCGAGCGGGCCGGCGCTGGGTGTTTCAAGTGGACGAGGTCGAAGGAGTCGCGCGCTTCACGCCGGCCGAGCTGACCAACGTTCTCTCCACCGTGTCGGGAGCCTCGGCCTCATTCGCGAAGGGAATCTTCTGGCGAGACGAGCGGCGGATCGGCTTTCTGAACGAAGTGCGGCTGTTTGAAACTTTCGAACGGAGCCTGACATGAGCGGCAGTAGCTTGACCAGCATAAGCGATTTCTCGCTGCACGATTTGTTTCGCGAGGAGGTCCGTACTCACGGCGGCGCGTTCGTGGAAGGACTCGCCGTCTTGAGCGGCGATCTCACGAACGTGCCGAAACTCGAACCGTTGATGCGCGCAACGCACTCGATCAAAGGGGCGGCTCGCATTGTGAAGGCAGAGCCGGTGGTGCTGATCGCCGACGCCTTGCAGGAAGTGCTGCTCGCGGCAATGAACGAAACGCTGACGCTTACTCCCGACGCTGTGCGAGTTCTCGAACGGGGGATGAGCACACTGACTCAGATCGCCGTGCTGCCCGAAAACCAATATGAACAGTGGCTGCCGGCCCAGAACGCCGACGTGCGAAACTTGCTCGCTGACTTGAAGAGGATCGGTCGTCCCTCAGAGCCGCGCCCGTTAGGAAGCGGTGAGACTCAATCGCTGCCTGATGGGCGCGGCTCGGTTTCGTCAGTTCCGCACCGCGTTTCGCGAACCGAGGATTTGACTGTGGACTACGTTCCGCTGGCTCAGCAAGCCTCTCCGAAAAGCATGGTGCCAACGACGCTCGTTGATGTCTTTCGTGAGGAAGTCCGAGGCCAAGCACAGTCTCTCAGCGAAGGTCTGGTCGCACTGGAACGCGAGCCGCCGAACATGCCGTTGATTGAGAGGCTGATGCGTGCCGCGCATACGATCAAAGCAGCGGCGCGAATCGTGAATTTCGACGCCGCCGTGCAGGTCGCTCATGCGCTGGAAGACAATTTGTTCGCAGCCCAGCAAGGCCGCCTAAAGCTCTCGCCGCACGAGATCGACTGCTTGCTTCGAACCGTCGATCTGCTGACCCGATTCGCCAGCATTTCCGAAATGGAGTTCGCCAAATGGCTGCCGTCGGACAACAAGGTCGTCGGCACGTTGATCGGCGAACTCTCTGAACTCGCAGTGAGGTCATTCGTTCCAACACCGCCGATCACTGCGGCGATTGCAGAACCACAACTCAGCCGGTCGCAACTCGTCGAGCCATCACTGCTGGAACTGTTCCGTGAAGAGGTCGCCAGCCAAACGCAGGCGTTGAACGATGGGCTGGTCACGCTGGAAGCGGAACCGCAGAACCTGCAACTCGTGGACTCCTTGATGCGTGCCGCGCACTCGATCAAAGGAGCGGCGCGAATCGTCAGCCTGGATGCGGCCGAGCGAGTCGCGCATGTGTTGGAAGATGTGCTGGTTGCCGCTCAGCAGCGAACAATCACACTGACTTCCGCCGAGATCGACTTACTGCTGCGCGGCGTCGATTTGCTGACCGAGATCGGAGCCAGCACCGAGGCGGACTCCAACAAATGGCTGCCGGCGAAGAACAGCAACGTCCGCGCGCTGATCGAACAACTGACCGCCGTCGCTCACGGAGCAGCGGCACCTCACTTTGTGAGCGGCCAGGCGCTAGCCGCCGGTCTTTCGCCGGAAAACGCCGCTCCCGTTTCACCGGTGGCTTGCGCCATTCCGCTCAAAGCAAACACCGGGGGGCTGACGAAGCCCCGCTCGCCAGAACCTCGTACGAGCGATCGCGCTTTCGCAGGGATGTTCAGCGAAAGCGGTGAGTATTCTCTCGGAGACGTGCCGCTTCGCCCGTCTGTGCAGCCCACGATGGTCCTCGAAGCGCGCGACGTGATTGCTCAACTTCCGCCGCAGCCACAGACCTCGGCCCCGTCGGCGGATGAACGTGTCGTGCGCGTGACTGCTCAGAACTTGTCGCGATTGATGAGCCTTGCCGGTGAGTCGCTCGTCGAGGCTCGCTGGTTGCAGCCGTTCGCCAAGTCGTTGCAGTTGCTGAAACAAAACCAGGATCGCCTGGCAGCCGTCTTCGCGGAGTTGCACTTGTCCGCCGATGCAAAACAGGGACGCACCGAACGACTGCTGTATGAAGCTCGGCATCGCATCGGCGAGTGCCGCGAACTGCTGTCGGATCGCATCGGCGTCTTTGAAGAACACGCGCGGCAATCGGATGAACTCAGCAGCCGGCTGTACTACGAAGTCATCGCCAGCCGGTTGCGGCCGTTCGCCGATGGCATTCAAGGCTTTCCTCGGATGGTTCGTGACCTCGCGCGGAAGCTCGGCAAGAAGGTTAAGTTTGAGATTCATGGCCACAACACCGACGTCGATCGGGACATCCTCGAAAAGCTCGAAGCACCGCTGAACCACTTGTTGAGGAACGCGCTCGATCACGGATTGGAGGCTCCAGAGCAACGTGCTCAGACCGGCAAGTCGGAACAAGGGACGCTGCGCCTGGAGGCTCGACACCGCGCGGGGATGTTGTCGATCACCATCAGCGACGACGGCCGAGGCATCTCGCTGGAGAAACTCCGCCGCAAGATCTTGGAGAAGGGACTCTCGACGAAGGAACTGCTGGCGAGCATGAACGCCACGGAACTGCTCGACTTCTTGTTTCTCCCCGGCTTCTCAACCGCCGAGCGTGTGACGGAAGTCTCCGGTCGAGGCGTGGGCTTGGACGTCGTGCAGAGCATGGTCGCGACAGTTGGCGGCTCGGTTCGCGTCACCTCCAGGCCGGGTGAAGGAGCGACGTTTTATTTGCAGTTGCCAATCACACTGTCCGTCATGCGCGCCGTGCTGGTCACGCTCGGCGGCGAGCCTTATGCCTTCCCGCACAACCGCATCGACCGACTGCTGCGACTGCCACGCCGTGAGATTCGCACGGTGGAGGGACGGCAGTATTGCTCGATCGACGGCCGCAATGTGGGGCTCGTGATGGCTCAAGAAGTTTTCGATCTCGCCCTGTCCGAACCGTCCGGAACGGACCTGTGCGTCGTCTTGATCAGCGGTCATCAGAGCGAGTTCGGCGTGGTGGTCGATCGCTTCCAAGGGGAACTCGATCTGGTGGTGCGTCCGCTCGACACGCGGCTGGGCAAAGTCGCCAACGTCAGCGCGGCCGCGCTGCTGGAAGACGGCAGCCCCGTGTTGATCGTCGATGTCGAAGACTTCCTGCGCTCCATCAACAACCTGCTGCAACGGGGCAGCCTGGGACGAGCACAGGTCGAGAAGCGATCGACGTCCCAAGCCCGAAAGCGAATCCTCGTGGTCGATGACTCGATCACCGTGCGCGAAGCAGAACGGCAACTGCTGACTAATCGCGGTTACGAGGTCCAAGTCGCCGTGGACGGCATGGATGGTTGGAACACAATCCGCGACGCCAACTTCGACCTCGTGGTCAGCGACATCGACATGCCCCGCATGAACGGTCTCGAGTTCGTCAAGAACATCAAGCAAGACCCGCGACTGAAAGGGACGCCGGTCGTCATCGTCAGCTACAAAGGCCGCGAAGAAGACCGCCTCCGAGGAATGGATGCCGGAGCCGACTATTACCTCAGCAAAGGGAGCTTCCACGACGACACCCTGCTCGACGCCGTGGTCGATCTCATCGGTGAGCCGGAGGACGCTACCCCCGGTTGAGTTGAGTTCTCAACCCGGGCTAGCGCCCTGCGGTTGATTGACTGAAACGCTTCTCTCGCTCTTTTCGCGCAATCTCCCGCACAGTCGCCAACACGCGACTGGCAATTCGGAATTAGCTGGCTATCGTTTTCGCACTTCGCCACCTGTTCGCCACCACATCTCCTGCCCATCATGCGAATCGCCATCGTTAATGATCTGCTGCTGGCCGCCGAAGCTTTGCGACGTGTCATCAGCAGCGTCCCCGGTTACCAAGTCTGCTGGGTCGCTCGCGATGGCGCGGAGGCGGTTCGTAAATGTCAGGCGGATCGCCCCGATCTCATCCTCATGGACATGCTGATGCCGGTCATGGATGGGGCCGAAGCAACTCGTCGCATCATGAGCGAATGCCCGACCACCGTGCTGGTCGTCAGCTCGACGCTGGGGGGCAACTTTGCCAAGGTCTTCGAAGCGATGGGGCACGGAGCCGTGGACGCGGTCAAAACTCCGGAACTCGGCAAAGATGGCAACGTGCAGGGTAGTGCACCGCTGCTCGCCAAGATCGCCGCAGTCGTGCAATTGAAAGATCGGACCGAACAGTCCGCTCGTATCAAATCCGGTCTGCTGCGCCACGATGCGACTTCTTCGAAAACCGATCATTCCAACTTGCCGATCATTGCCCTCGGAGCCTCCACCGGCGGACCGAACGCGCTGATCGAGGTGCTCAATCGCATTCCAAAAGACTTGCACGCGGCGATCGTCATCGCCCAGCACATCACCGCCGACTTCGCCCCCGGTCTGGCCTCCTGGATGGCCGATATGTGCCAGCGCCCGGTGCGGATCGCTAGCAACCACGACACGCCACACCCTGGCGAGGTGCTGATCGCCGGCACCAACGATCATCTGGCGATGATCTCCGGCGGCACGCTGCGCTACACCCCCGAGCCCGCCGACACACCCTATCGCCCGTCCGTCGATGTCCTCTTGAGCACGCTGGCCGCGCATTGGAAGACCTCCGGCGTCGCCGCATTGCTCACCGGTATGGGGCGCGATGGCGCGAAAGGTTTAATGACGCTCAAAGAGAAAGGCTGGCACACGATCGCTCAGGACGAGCAGACCAGCGTCGTCTACGGCATGCCCGCCGCCGCCGCCGAAAAAGGAGCCGCTCAACAAATCCTCCCGCTCCACGAAATCGGCGATGCCATCACGCGGAGCATCAAAAAACTCGTCACCCGCTAAGGCGAGCGGGGCGGCGTCAGCCCCCCACCCGGTGCGTACAACGATCAACCGGGGGCTGACGCCGCCCC
>SXKJ01000273.1 GCA_005778115.1 Planctomyces sp.
CCGACATCACCGCTGAACAACGCTTGGGGAGGGGGAACCTCCGCGCAGACTCCGACATTCCGGACTCCCCACCAGCCTCCATCCACAGCGCACCCGAAAAAACTGGCCACTGACCGATGCATGAATAATGCGGGCTAGCGTCCTGGACTTCCGAGTCCATCCCCGTTGGGGCCGAGGGCGGAAGGACAACAACACAATCACTCAATCCCGTACTGATCGAGTTTCTTCCGTAGCGTGTGCCGATGCAGTCCGAGCCGTTTCGCGGCGGACGTGCATTGCCCCAATTCATGAGCCAGCGTGGCGGACAGCAAGGCCGGTTCAACGAGGCTCAGGAAACGTTCGTAGAGGTCTTCTTGCTCGCCATCCTCGCGCAACCGGGACTCAGCCCATTGGCGTATGAGTTGCGAGAGTGCGTCGCTGGGAGTCGCGTCCGCAGGATGTCCAGCCGCAGGAGCCGGTGGCGGCAAGTGGTCCGGCTCAATCTGTCCCCCGCGAGCGACGATGACGGCGTGTTCGATCGTGTTCCGCAGTTCGCGAACGTTGCCGTGCCACGGACGACGAAACAGCTCTGCCTCGGCCCGCTTGCTGAGCGACGGCCGCTGCAATTGATTCTTGGCCGTCAGCGTCGTGATGAAGTGCTCGGTCAGTTCCAAAATGTCGGCCCCTCGTTCGCGCAACGGAGGCAAGTCGATTTGAAATGTGACGAGCCGAAAAAACAAATCGTGACGGAAGAGGCCGGCGGCAATCTTCTCGCTGAGCCGTTGATGCGATGCCGAGACTAACCGGAAGTCGATTGAACGTGGCTTGTCCGAGCCGACCGGGACGATCTCGCCATGTTCGAGTGCTCGCAACAGCTTCACTTGCAGCGGCAGCGGGATGTCGGCGACCTCGTCGAGAAAGACAGTCCCACCGTGAGCTTGTTCTAACAGACCGATGCGCGGCGCTTCGGCACCAGTGAAGGCTCCGCGGACATGTCCGAAAAGTTCGCTTTCGGCGAGCATCGGTGAGAGCGCGGCGACATGCACCGGCACGAACGGTCCTGCGCAGCGACGACTGAAACGATGAATGGCTCGCGCAACCAGTTCCTTCCCAGTGCCGCTTTCCCCGCTGACCAGCACGCACGCCTCCGACCCGGCCACCAGCGCGACCTGTTTGAAGACTTCTTGCAGCACGGGGGAGCGGCCGACAATTTGATCCTGCAAACTGGGAGTCGCCACCGGCCGAGTTGTCTCACTGGGCCGCCGTCGCAACGCGCGGTCCAGAACTTTCTCCGCCAGCGTCAGATCGAAGGGCTTCGTGAGATACTCGAACGCGCCGCTGCGAATCGCGGCGACGGCCGTCTCCAATTCCCCATGCGCGGTCATCACGATGATCGGAGCACTGGGGAGCTTCTCATGCAGTTGCGGCATCGCTGAGATGCCGTCGATTCCTGGCAAACGCACGTCGAGGAACACCGCATCTGGCTTTGGGAACTTGTCCGCTTCACGCAGTCCTGCTTCCGCCGTCGACGCGGTTCTCGCGACATGTCCCAGACTCTCGAATAGCTTCTTCAGCCCCCAGCAGATGCTTGGTTCGTCGTCGATGATCAGCAGGTGAGCCATGTTTACCTCGCGAGAGTATCGACGGCAGTCTACAAGACGTCTCGATGGCTCGCGATGTGCGGCCGAATCTCAGACCGCCCCGCTCCCCTGTCATGAACATCGAATTGGCTTTCTCAAGATGCCCGCTCTCTCCACCGATTTGGCAACCCTGCATACCGGCCGTCACTTGTCATTGGTGCGGCGCGGGCATTGGGAGTTCGCGACTCGACACGGTGCAACGGGTGTGGTGGGGCTCGTGGCCGTGACCGAGGACGCCAAGATGGTGTTGGTCGAGCAGGCACGCCCACCGCTCGGCAAGCAAGTGATCGAATTGCCGGCCGGTCTGGCGGGAGATATCGCCGGTGAGGAATCCGAGTCGTTGATCACGGCGGCGAGACGAGAACTGCTGGAAGAGACCGGCTACGACGCTCAGGAAGTGAAGCTCCTCACCGAAGGTCCAAGTTCCGCCGGGCTGACCGACGAAATGATCTCGTTCTTTCTTATGACCGGTCTCACCAAAACCAGCGCTGGGGGTGGCGACGCTTCCGAAGACATCCTCGTCCACGAAGTCCCACTGACCCAGATGCCAGAGTGGTTGGAAGAGCGTCGCCAGGCAGGTTGGGCGATCGATCCGAAGATTTATGTGGGGCTGTTTTGGATCGAGCACAATTCGGCGGTCATTGGGTGACAAGTGCGGGGCGTGACGATTACAGTGATTTCGTCCACGCCGTAGCCTGGCTCTCCGAGTCGGGGGTTTCGCAAGCAGTCCCGATTCGGAGAGTCAGGCTACGGTTTTTTCGGTCTCTCATTCACCTCGCAGAATCACAAAATCCAATGAGCCAAGAAGCGACCGTTTACGTCGTCGATGATGATCCCGCAGTCCGAGATTCCGTCAGCGCATTGGTGAACTCTGCTTGCTTACGCGTGCAGACGTTTCCGTCGGCCGAAGCGTTTCTCCAAGAGTACAAGCCCGACAAACCCGGCTGTCTGGTGACCGACTTGCGCATGCTGGGTATGAGCGGATTAGATCTACTGGAAACGCTGCAAAAGAGCGCCGCGCCGCTGCCGGCGATCCTCATCTCTGCTTATGCCGACGTCCCGGCCGCCGTCCGAGCAATGGAAGCGGGAGCCGTCACGGTGCTCGAAAAGCCGTGCCGCAACGATCAACTGGTGCAGGCGATCCACAAGGCTCTGGAACGGGACGCAACTCAACGAGCCACGCGGACGATCCAGCAAGACATCAAGAGCCGTTTGGCGACGCTGACGCCAGAAGAGTACGAAGTCATGCAACGCATGGTCGCCGGCAAGCTCAACAAAGTGATCGCCAACGAACTGCTCATCAGCCTGCGCACCGTCGAGACTCGGCGGCACAAGGTTCTGGAAAAGATGAAGGCCGACTCGCTGGCGGAGTTGGTGCGGATGGTGGTGGACGTCGAGTAGGTTGGGACTCTGCCCCGACCCGGTTGTTCGGCTTGGAATCCCAACCTACGAGCTACCGCCGTTCCTTCTGGTACAGCTCGGTCAGCAGGTCTTCGACCGATTTGAATTTCTTGCCGGACTCGAGAATCGTGTCGATCTTCTGCCGCGCGTCCGGAGCTGAATGGCCCAGGCTGACGAGCGCTTCGTAAGCCTCGTTCACAACGGAATGTTGCCCGGCCATCTCCGGCGGCAAGTCGCGAGCGATCATCAGCGCGAACTTGGCCATCTTGCGACGCAGCTTCGCGACGATTCGCTCGGCCGTTGCCGGGCCGATTCCGGGGAGTGCGGTCAACTCTTTGACGTTTTGCTCTTCGATCGCGACGGCCACTTCGCGCACCGGACGAACCATTGCACGCAGCGCGGTCTTTACGCCGACGCCATCCACCGAGCAGATGCTCTCGAAGAATTCCTTTTCCGCATCGTTGAGAAACCCAATCAGTCGAGGAGTCAGCCGGCCACCTTTTTGTGGATTGCCTTCGAGGTATTCGATGGTCCGCAGGCTGACCTCTTGATCGAGGCTTCCTTGAAGCTGACGACGTACGAACTCCGGCACGAAGACTTCGTACTCGAACGCTCCGACCGACAGCGTCGCTTCGCTGCCGGTGAGATGGACCAATCGGCCGGTGATGCGGGTAATCAAGGTGAGAACTCTTCAGCGTAGCCGCGTTCGCCAGAACGCGGGGTTGTTCGCGCGATTCCCGCACTCTGGCGAGTGCGGCTACTTACGCTTGGCATGGTCGTCGCTGGGTGACAAGCCATCAACTCGCAGCGGCACGCGCAGCTCGGCGTATTCCGGGATGTTTGTGCGGACGATGATCGTGCCGTCGTGCGTGCCAGGCGGCACGTCGGTGATCGTGACGGCGATCTTCTGCTGACGCTGACCAATCTCGTCAATCTGAGTCTCGCCAATCGCGACCTCGACCCACTTCAGCGTGCAGGCCGCTTCAAGAACTTCGAGGCGAGCGAGCGGCCGGTCGTCCGGCGCGGCGCGGAAGTCGGTGATCGTGATCTCACGCTTCGTCGGATCTTTGCCGAATTGGTAGACGATCAGCGATCGGGGCCGGATTTCGACACGCTCTTCCGGGAGCGAGATCTTGAACCGGACTTCCGCCTCGCGCGGCTGACCGTCGTCGTAGAGGACTTGGCAGGTGTATTCGTGCGGGCCGGGCTTCTCGTTCGCGGCACGGACTCGCAAGAAGAACTCGCCTCCCTCGCCGGGAGCAAACTCTTTGCGTTCCAGACGCGGATTCAAACAACCGCAACTTGGCTTGAGTTCCAAAATCTTCAGCGGTCGCGAGCCAACATTTCGGAAGGCATACCGCGCGAGATACTCCGACCGAGGAGGCGGCGCGCCGAGGTTCACGAGGTATTGCTCAAACGCGAGACATTCCCGCGACGCGTCGGCCGCAACCGGCCGAGCCTTCACGCCGCCGGCATGAACGGCCAGCGACAACACAAACGGCAACAATGCCGCAGCCCACAACACTCGTAGCCGCCAACGTCCTTGTCGATCTGACGCATCCATGCGTGAAGCCTCCACCGTGGGGCAGGTTTTCAACCTGCCCGGAACTCACTGGCAGGTTGAAAACCTGCCCCACGGGCTTTTAGCACGGTTCGGCGAAATGCCTCAAGCGGTGATCGGCACAGCGGTCTTCGCTTGAGAGAGCTCACGCGCCTGAGCGGCCGAGGTGTCGAGCGACAGCGTGATCTCGACGCCCCAAGTGCCGTCTTTGCCGGCACGGACTTGCCAGTGCGGGACGACTGCGCAGCTTTGATGGACGGTCTCCAAGCCCCCTTCGGAGTTGCTCACGGTTTGGATCGGGAAGGTCCAGATCGCGGCCGGTTCAGAGAGTTCGACCGCAGCGTCGAGGCCGAGCCATTCGTCAACGAGGCCGAGGCGATTGGACTGGGGCAGATCCAGGACCGATTGCAGTTGTCCCAGGTGGCGGCCTGAGGCGTCGTAGAAGTAGCGGTCGTTCGCTTCGGCAGCCATGCCAGCGAAGTTGAGTTCGACGGCGAAGTTGAACGGCACGTTGGGCGGGAGGTTTTCGAGGACGTACAGGATTTCGAGAGACGTCCCGCCCCCCGCGTTGAGGGCGATCCGTTTTGTCATTTTGATCTCGTACCGACCGACATGTCCCACGCGAGTAAGGACCGCTTCGACTCGTTCGGAAGATCGGCGCAGCAAGGAATGAAATGCGCCGGCGGCAAAATCGCCGATCTCGCCGTGACCCCGCTGAAAGTCGTCGAGCGTTGTGCCATCGGCCAGGAAGTGATCGACGAGACTCTTGCGAGGCGTCGTGTCGTAGATCAGCTTTTGTTCGAGGTCCGGTTGTTTGAACTTCACACCACCGGTGGGATCGACCCCGCCGGTCCCCGACTGCAGCGAGCGATCGAGTGCGGCTTGTTTGATCTTTTCGTGATACGGCTCAATGCGGCGATCGAGCGTCGCCAGCAAGTTGTGGCGGATGCTGCGCAGGTCGAGTTCGTACAAGTGTCCGCCGCGTGCCGGAGCGACGAACGCGACGAGGCGATCGCTGGCCAAGCGAATTTCTTTGTGAGCATCGAAGTCGAAGTCATCAGAGTCGATCCGCACCCACGGGCCGCTGCCATTGTGATTGGCTGAGCCGAGATGGCCGGCGAGTTCTTCAAGGATGTTGTCGGCGGCGATGAGATGCCGATAGACGGCATTTCGCAGGTGCGGCAGATACAGACCGCCGAACGAGCCGTGCCAGTACGAGCAGTTGCACTGACCGCGATACAGCTCGGACTGAGCTTCGGCCAGGCGGTCGCGATGCTCGCTGCGCGAATCGAGCCGCGTCAGTTCTTCGAGCCGGCTGCTGACCTGTAACGCTCTCGCATACATTTCATTGGACTCAACGTACTTCGAGCGGAAGTTGCGCCAGAAGCCGCCGCGAATGAACTGCTTGATTTCCGGCCACTCGGCGTTGTCGGCGTGCTTTTTGTTGAGCGCCGCGAGCGACAGTTGACGCTCCGGTGGCAGCACCCATTCGGTCATTTCGCGATAGCTGCTGTCAGGCAGGAAGCAGCGGCCGACCGGCGGCACGTTGTCGACACACTCGCTGAGCGTCGTGGTCTTCACCCAATCGCTGTTCGCTCGGAGCGTGTCGAAGAATCGTCGCAGCCAGCCGCGATTGAAGACGAGATCGTGCGTGCCGGGCCAGACGCCGAACTTTTCGCCGTCGTCACCACAGACGGCGATGGCGTTCGGATTCTTCTCCGCGAGATCGCGGAGGAAGTCGATGCTCGCCTGCGGCTCTTCCCACGGGATCGTGTATCGCAGCCGCTCGGCGATTGGGAAGATTGTCAACAGTTGGCCTTCATCCTCGGTGAGGTAATGCCCGAAGAGCTTGTCCGGCGACAGCCCCGCGTTGCGGAAGTGCGTGTCGTCGAGCACCGTGAACTCGATCCCCGCCGCCGCGATGTCGGAGGCGAAAGTCTGTTCCCAAACTCGCTCCGGCACCCACATGCCTCGGATCGGCTGGCCGAACAAAGTTTCGAGATAATCGGCGTACAGTTTCATCTGGCCGACTCGGTCGCGGCGCGGGATGCACGCGAGGATCGGTTCGTAGAACGGCCCGCCCAGGATTTCGATCTGGCCGCGCTGAGCGAGTTCTCTCAGCCCATCGATGTATTCCGGGTGCGCAGTGACGAGCCATTCCAGCAAGCTGCCGGAGTTGTGAATCACGACCTTAATGTCGGGATACTCGCGCAGCACTTCTAGAAACGGGGCGTAGCTGTCTTGATAGGCGGCCTCGAAGACCCCTTCGAAGTTGCCGATCGGCTGATGATTGTGGAAGACGAGAGAGAGGCGAATTGGATTGGTCATGGAAGCATCCCTTCTTCCGCGGAGCGGTGCATTGCCAATTGCAAATTGCCAATTGCAAATTGCCAGTCGAAGGCAAGGTAGCAGGGGGTGCTAGCGGACAACATCCAATGGGCTTTCGTCTGGCGTCGACTGATTGCGGACATCGTTCCTGTTCGACCAATTTTCATTTTGCAATTTGCAACTTTCAATTTGCAATTCCCTTCTTGCGTCAAATCTCTGTCCGTCTCAAGAACTTGCCCGCCTCTTCCGGTGGGACCGAATTGATGTAGAAGCCACTGCCCCACTCGAAGCCCGCCACGCCGGTGAGACGCGGGATGATTTCGAGATGCCAGTGGTACGACTTCAAATCGAATTTGTCTGAGTGAAACGGTGCGGTGTGCAGGATGTAGTTGTAGGGCGGGTTGTCGAGCGCGACTTCTACCTTTTGAAGAGTGGTCTTCAGGACGTGAGCCAGCTCGTCCACGTCTGCTTCCTGAACCGTTTCAAAGTGGCTGGAGTGCCGCTTCGGCAGGATCCAAGTCTCGAACGGAAACCGGCTGGCGAACGGGCAGAATACCACGAAGTTCGGCGAATCGAGCACGATTCGATGCTGGTCATCGAGTTCCTGGCGGATCATGTCGCAGTAGATGCACCGGCCTCGCCAACCGAAAAAGTCCTTGGCTCCCCGCATCTCTTCCGCAACCTGAATCGGCACTACAGGCGTCACGATCAACTGCGAATGCGCGTGCTCCAGCGAGGCTCCCGCCGCCGCTCCCTGGTTCTTGAAGACCATCGGATGCACCAGCCGAGGGTCGTGTTTGAGATCCACCAGCCGGTCGTGATACATCCACAGCACTTCGCGGATGTTCGAGGCCGGAAGCTGAGCGAACCGGGTCTCGTGATGCGGGCAGTCGATGATGACCTCGTGAGCTCCGACCCCTTGGATGGCGTCGTACATGCCGATGCCACGGCTTTCGAGCTGGCCTTCGATCTTCAGCGCCGGAAATTTGTTCGGGATGCAGCGGACTCTCCATCCCCGCGAGTTCGGCCCGGATCCGTGATGGCGATACGCTCGGATTTCATTTGGGCAGGCCGATTCGTTCCCCTCGCAGAACGGGCAGAACTCCTCGGACGAGGGAATCGCTGACGACTGGTAATCGTTGGGCCGTTTAGCTCGATCCGGAGCGATGATAACCCACCGTCCGGTAATGGGATCCTTGCGAAGTTCGGGCATGTCGTCGCTTTGGGTGGAGATCGGGGACTCTATTAGCGGATTTCACAGGGCGGATTTGACTGACTCACGCGAATTCGGGGAAGGCAGCTTCGCGGGTATCTCGGGCTGGGCCGTCGAATGAATCGACAGCCGAGTCGAGTTCCCCACCACGAGAGCGACTTCAATGCCGATGATCGGATGCAAGAATTGGCGATATCGCGGTAGCCCCGTGTGAGGTTTGTGAATCGAGACGCTCGGAACAAGACCTGCCAGCCCACCGGCCGGCGAGCTCGTGGCCTGGCTCATATCGAACGTCTTATGGAGGAAGCATGTTGACCCCGCCCCGAGTCATTTCTTGCCGTCAGCCGCGCGGATTCACGTTGATCGAACTGCTGGTCGTCATCGCCATCATCGCGATCTTGATCGCGCTGCTGCTGCCGGCGGTGCAATCGGCTCGCGAGGCGGCTCGGCGGAGTCAGTGCAAAAACAACCTCAAGCAGATCGGCGTGGCGCTGCACAACTATCTGGACTCAAACAAATACTTCCCGCCTGGCGGCACGATCCAAGCCGGAACGACCTTCTCCGGCAACAATGGTTCGTGGTCGATCCACGGTCGATTGCTGCCGTATCTCGAAGGAGCCAATGCGTACAAAAAAGTGAACTTGACGATCGCGTGGGACAACGTGCTCAACGCGAGCACCGGCGTGCCGATCCTGAAAATCCCCACCTTCATGTGCCCCAGCGAGGCCAACGACACGCTACGAACCAACGCCGGCGCGGCCTTCACTCGACCGCATACCTACGGCTTCAACATGGGATCGTGGCTGATCTGGGATCCAACCACCGGCCAAGGAAACGATGGGATCTTCTGGATGAACAGCGGCACAAACGCCGCCAGCATCCGGGACGGACTGAGCATGACACTGGCCGCCGCCGAGGTGAAAGCCTTCACGTCCTACTTCCGCAACACCGTCGATCCAGGGGCAACTCCGCCCGCAACCACCGCCGCCCTGACCGCATTCGCCAGCGGGGCACAGTTCAAACTTGGCCCGGCTACCAACGACAACACCGGCCACACCGAATGGTGCGATGGCCGAGTCCATCACGAAGGCTTCACGACGACGTTTACGCCAAACACGTTCGTCAGCTACTTGCACACCGACGGCCGAACTTACGACATCGACTACAACTCGCGGCAGGAAGGCTCATCAACAACCGCTCGCACCTACGCGGCCGTCACTTCGCGAAGTTACCACCCTGGCAGTGCCCATGCCTTGCTGCTCGATGGAGCCGTTCGCGCCATCAGCAACAATCTGAATCTGACCGTGTGGCATGCGCTCGGAACCCGACAGCGAGCTGCAGGCGAACCGGTTGGGTACGAGTTTTAGCCCTCTGCGACGTTGACGTAGACTTTGAGCGCCTCTTTCGCTTCCACCAATTGCCGCATCATCTCGCGGTAGTTGTCGAGGCCGTTGACCGGTGTGGTGAGAATCTTCTGCGTCACGCCGGGATAGAAGATCTCTCCTTGAGCCAGGTCGCTGATACCGGCCTCGAAGTGCCGGAAGTTGGCGTTGACCGAGCCAAGCAGCAGCTTATTGCCCAGCACCCATTCGAGATTGATCTTGTCGGTCGGGACTTCCGTCTTTCGTTGTCCGCCGGTGATGCTGGTCCACACGATCGCGCCGTCGCGGCCCAGCACGTTCATGGCTTCAAAGGCGATCGCGCTGTTGCCGGTGGCCTCGACAATCAGGTCCGGCGCTCCGGTTTGCTTGGCGATCTCACCCAATGAACCGTTGAGGTAATTCGCGCCGTAGGCTTCGGCAATCTCGGCTTTGAGATTCGGCTTGGCTCCGCGAGCGATCGTGTAGACCTCGACGCCGCGCAGACGCAGGATCAACGTCGAGAGCAAACCGATCTGACCTGACCCGAGCACAAAAGCCACCTTCGGCTCCCAGACCTGTAAGCGACGTTGAGCTTCATAGACTTGCTGAATGGCCTTTTCCGCGACGCTCATCGGTTCGGCCAGCACTCCCAGATGCTTCAAGGCCGCCGGAACGCGAATGACGAATTCCGCGTCATCAACGAAGTGCTCGGTCATGTAGCCGTGCAGCAGGTTGATGCCCCGTTCGAAGTACGTCTCGTCGCTGGTCATGTCCGAATGGCCGATGCGGTCGAAGATCGAGCCGCCTGGTCGGCGCACGGTGCAGGTGACGTAATCGCCCGGCTTGACATGTCGCACGTTCGGACCGACCTCTTCGACGATTCCGAACGACTCGTGGCCCATCACCAAGAAGTCGTAACCCGGCGGCGGGTTGCCATACAGCCCCTCGTTGATCTCACGATCGGTGGCATCGACACCGACCTTCAAAACTTTGACGAGCACGCCACGACCGTTCGGGACATCGGAAACCTTTGGCTTCGCCAGCTCAGCCAAGTGGACACTGTTTGGATTACGCGGTTTAACGGCAATGGCTTTCATGGGAGTGCTCTCTCAAAAGTTGAATCGTGACTTAGGAGACGGGCTGTGACGCACAGCCGGAAAGAGAATGTGATGATATGGGATGGTCGGCCGATATTCGACGAACCCGACCAAGCTGTTACATTCCCGCCCATGACTGTCACGTATCGCGTGGAACTTGATCGCTATTCCGGGCCGCTGGACCTGCTGCTGTTTTTGGTGCGGCGGAACGAGCTGGATTTGCTCGACCTGCCGGTCGCCGAGATCACCGCCCAGTTTCAACGATATTTGTCGGCCTTGCAGTTTTTGGATCTCGATGCGGCCGGTGATTTCGTCGTGATGGCCAGCACGTTGCTCGAAATCAAAAGCCGGCTGGCTCTTCCAAATGCCGAGGAAGAAGAAGTCCCGGTCGAGGTCTCGGACGATCCACGCGGCGGATTGATCCAACAACTGCTCGAATACAAGAAGTTCAAAGAGGCCGCCCAATTGTTGGAAGAAGGCCGAGCGGAATGGAGCGAGCGATATCCGCGGCTCAGCGACGAACGCCCCGACGCGGTGCGCGATCAGAGTGCCGACCGCATCAAGGATGTCGAACTCTGGGACTTGGTCAGCGCGCTCAGCCGAGTGCTCGAACGCCGGGTCATCGAAGAAGAATCGAAGATCCGTTACGACGACACGCCGATCTCGGTCTACGTCGAACAGATCGGCGCGCGAGTCCGCGAAGTTGGACGTGTTGGCTTCACCATGTTGTTCGACAACGCATCGCAGCGTAGCCGAATCATTGGCATCTTTCTGGCGATTCTCGAACTGTTGCGCCATCATGGCTTCCACGCCGAGCAGGCCGATGCCTTCGGCGAGATCTGGATTATGCCGCCTGAAGTTAGGTCAGCCTTTCCAGGCTGACCCGTCGGTGGATTCGACAATCAATCCCGAAAAGAGTCAGCCTGGAAAGGCTGACCTACAGGAGTCCGCATGAACATCAACTCGCGACTGACTGAATGGCATCCCGAAATGACCTCGTGGCGGCGCGAGCTGCACGCGCACCCACAGACCGCGTTCGAGGAAACGTTCGCGTCGGAACTCATCGCCTCGAAGCTGCAAGCCTGGGGCATCGAGACGCATCGCGGCCTCGCGAAGACCGGCGTTGTTGGTGTCATTCGTGGCAAGCAAACCGGTAACGCCCGGCTGCGAAACATCGGTCTGCGAGCGGACATCGACGCACTCGACATCGAGGAGCAAAACGATGTCCCGCATCGCTCACAGAATCCGGGCAAGATGCACGCCTGCGGACACGACGGGCACACGACAATGCTGCTCGGAGCTGCTCGCTATCTCGCCGAGTCGCGCAACGTCGCCGGCACGGTGAATGTCATCTTTCAGCCCGCGGAAGAGAACGAAGGGGGTGGCCGAGTCATGGTGGAAGAAGGACTCTTCAACAAGTTCCCGTGCGATGCCGTCTTCGGAATGCACAATTGGCCGGGGATGCCGGTCGGACACTTCGGAGTTTGTTCCGGACCGATCATGGCCGCATTCGATGTCTTCGAGATCATCGTCCGCGGATATGGCACCCACGCCGCAATGCCGCATCTGGGAATCGATCCGATTGTCACGGCGGCGCAGATCGTCACCGCGCTGCAGACCATTGCCAGCCGGAACACGAATCCGCTTGATCAACTGGTCGTGAGTGTGACTCAGATTCATGGCGGAGATACTTGGAACGTGATCCCGACCGAAGTGAAGCTGCGCGGCACTGTGCGGACCTTTCGTCTGGAGACGCAGGACATGGCCGAATCGCACATGCGACGCATCGTCAGCGGAATCGCGACGTCGTTGGGTGCCTCCGCCGAATTGCACTACGACCGTCGTTATCCTGCTACGGTCAACACGCCCCAAGAAGCCGAATGGGCCGCCGAAGCGGCTGCCGATGTCGTCGGCCAGCCGCAGTTAGACACGAACGTCCTGCCCTGCATGGGTGGCGAAGATTTTTCTTTCATGTTGCTCGAATGCCCCGGTTCTTACATATGGGCCGGCAACGGCCCGTCCGACAATGGCCGAGTCCTGCACAACCCGCGCTACGACTTCAACGACGATCTCCTGCCAATTGGCGCAAGCTACTGGGTGCGACTCGTCGAGCGGTTACTCGGTTCTTAAAAACTAACCCGAAGCGTCAGCGAGGGCGAATGCTTCACAGTGCTCCCGAAGCCTGAATCGAATGAGCAGCGTTGAGCCAATGGAGGCTTGGAGAGCATTCTCCCTCGCTGACGCTTCGGATTAGTTTGTGGCTGCCAATTTTAAGGATCTGGAGGTGACGAAATGATCGTGGTGATGAAACGCGGAACAACTCCCGAAGCGGTCCAAGAGATGGCTCGCCGAGTCGAGGAGGCGGGCATGAAGGCGCACGTGATCGTCGGCACCGAGCGAACCGTCGTCGCCGCCGTTGGCAACGAGAAACCAGAAACCAAGGAACTGCTCGAATCGTTCGATGAAGTCGAACAAGTCCTGCCGATCCTCGCGCCGTACAAGATCGCCAGCCGAGAAACAAAGCCGGAACCGACCGTCATTCGCTCTCGTGATCTCGTGATTGGCGGCGGTCACATCGGAGTGATTGCCGGGCCATGCTCGGTTGAAAGTGAAGCTCAAATCCTGCTGGCCGCCGAGCAAGTCAAAGCGGCCGGCGCGACCAGCCTGCGCGGCGGTGCCTTCAAGCCGCGAACCAGTCCGTATGCCTTCCAAGGGATGAAAGAAGAAGGGCTGAAGCTGCTCGCGCTGGCTCGCGAGAAGACCGGCCTTGCGATCGTCACCGAGGTCATGACTCCGCAGCACGTCGAGATGGTCGCGAAGTACACCGACGTCCTGCAAATCGGCGCTCGCAACATGCAGAACTATCACCTGCTGCAAGCGGTCGGCGAGACGCGACTGCCGGTGCTGCTCAAACGAGGCCCGTCAGCGACCATCGAAGAGTTCCTGCTCGCGGCGGAATACATCCTCGATCAAGGGAACCAGCAAGTAATGCTCTGCGAACGCGGTATCCGCACCTTCGAGGCTCACACACGCTTCACGCTGCCGCTGGCAACGGTCGCTTACCTGCAAGAGCGAACTCACTTGCCGGTCGTCGTCGATCCGAGTCACGGCACCGGCATCGCCTCGTTGGTTCCGTCGATGTGTTTGGCCGCGGTCGCGTGCGGCAGCGACGGGCTTATCATCGAAGTCCATCCTGAGCCAAAGAAAGCGATGAGCGATGGAGCCCAATCGCTGACCCCCGCCGCATTTACCGACACGATGACTCGCTGCCGACTGGTAGCCGCCGCCGTTGGCAAAACAATTGGCTGAACTTGTCGGAGCAATACGCTTTTACGTAGCCGTCATCGCTCCGCGTGACGAGTTGATTTTCTAAACCGAGTCTGTGAAGCGTTCGGCTCGTCATGTGGAGCGGTGACGGCGACATACCTGCGGCTTTGCAGCACTCAGCCTTTGCGCGGCACTTGATGCGCGCGGTGGACGACCAGCCGGTCGAGCACTTGAGGAACGCCACAAATCTGACGCACCAGCCGGGAAACTTCGACGTCGCTGCCGTCGGTCTCCAGCACCCCTTCCAAACACAGTCCGCTGCGGACCCGACGCACGACCAGCGAAGTGAAGTTGAGGCTCGGCTCAGCCATCAACCGATTGCGGACCTCTTGTTCCAACTGATGCCGGTGGAACACCACCGAGTCATCCGCCGCCATGACCACAGAGTCGCCGCAAGACGGCTCCACGAGAGACATGACCGCTTCCAAGTTGGCCGAGGGAGAGACTCGGCGACGCACGTCCTCTGATTGGGTCGGTTTTCGCATAGCGAGTTCCTTTCTGAGGCGACCAGTCATTCCATTGAACATGGGAGACGCTCCCAGCAAGAGGCGGTGAGTTTATCCCTCGAAATCAAAATGGCGAGCATATTTTTGGAAACTCAGCGCAGTCGCGGCAGACCACGAGAGTCCCGCTCGCGAGTCATCCGCTCGAAAGCCGACCGCTCGTCCTTCAACAGCTTGACCAGTTGCGAACCGGTGCAGGCCAACCCGGTCGCGGCCGCCGGCAGGTCAAAATCGCACATCGCGAGCACATCCAACGCCTCAGCCAGCAAGGCGGGAAAGTCCGCGTGAGTCGGATTCACAGAGATTCGTCCCGCAGGACAGCGAGATCGCCACAACTCGGACGGAACTTGATCGAGTGTGCGAACCGTGCGGAATTCGACCGCCAATCGGACTCGCAGCCGAAACAATGCAACCTGTCGATTCTCCGCCTGGCTCCGCCGCTCGTTCCCTTCGGCTTCGACCCCTGTCGGTTCATGCTGCAGAACAACGGCGGTCTCAACCTTATTACGGTGCTGCCCTCCCGGCCCCGAACGTCGAGTCCGGCGCTCCGAACAATCCCGCAGCAAACTCTGTGGTTCGAGTGCGGAAGGATGACAGACGTTTGCAGGAATGTTCGGCATCGCCAGCTTCAGTTCGAGGAGACACAATCGCCCCGGATGATTTCGATTCTCCCACCGGATTGCCACATGGATCTCGTTTTCCGCCGCTTGTTCGCTCTGATCCCCGCCGCCGGCCGCAGTCGCCGCATGGGCACCTCGAAGCTGCTGCTCCCTTGGCAAGGCACGACGGTCATCGAGCATCTCATCCACACGCTGACGCGATCCGCCATCACCGCCATTGCGATCGTCATTCGCCCTGACGATCACGCGCTGCAAGAGGTCATTCAACACACGTCCGCCCTCCCGATCATCCCCGACCATGAACCACCGGAAATGCGCGACAGCATTGAGATCGGCCTGCGAGCGATCCGCCAACGCTTCTCGCCCGCAGACGAAGAAGGCTGGCTGTTGATCCCCGCCGATCATCCGCTGCTCGAACAAGATGTGCTCGATGGATTGCTGGCTCGTTGGTCACAAGGCGATTGCGAAGCGCTGCTGCCGACGCTCGGCCAACGGCGCGGACATCCGACACTCTTGCGATGGTCACTAGCCGCTCGAATCGAACAGCTTCCACGAGACGTCGGCGTCAACGCGCTGCTCCGATCGTCCCCGAACCTCGTCACCGAATGGCCCACCAACCGCGAGTCGGTCCTCGCCGATCTCGACACGCCGGAAGATTACGTCTATTGGCAACGCGGGCTGACCAACACGACAGAGTGAGTCGCTTTCCGTGACGGCTCAGCGCGGACGATTCCTCCAGGTGGTTTCGCGCAGCACGTCACGTTCATAGGTCTTCATGGCTTCGGTGGCCTGCTGGCGATCGACTTCACTCAATTGATCCAGGGAATCGATCATTGAGGCTGACGCCGCGACTGCTCGCACGGCTGTCGCCCGTACGACGGTTTTGTGAATGTCGTAATCCGCTAGGTTGCGTTCGCTTCGCATCCAACCGAGGTCTTTTCCAATCGACACCAAACTTTCGACACCGGAGCTTTCCAAGCGTCTCCAAAGATACGCATGGGCCAAATCGGCTCTGGGAACTGCAAACCCCAATTGGTTGAGCAGCCTGCGGCACTCGTGAAACGACGCGTAATAAGCACGACTCACCGCGCAACGCCACTCGGCTTCGGTGCGACCACGGCTCCAAATTTCCGCGTGGGCCAGGAAATCACGCCCAGAAATCATTCCTGGTACTCCATGCCCAATCGAAAGACATGGGCCAATGGAACCGCACAACATTGGAACAACTCTGCATTCCAGCGCCTGCGGACGGCGAGAGCCTCCTTCACGTCAGCAATTCGATCCTGAACGACGATTGCCAAGTGTCGATCGTTGGCAATCTCTGGGTCATCATCAATTTCGACACGCATTGGATAACCTGGGAACAATCGCTGCGTCATCGCCAGCAGTCGATGCAGTTCCTCAACGACCCCAAACTCATTGGCAACCTGCATGACTTCGGCGGACAGTTCGATCAATTCGGGTAAGGTCGTCGTAGACATCGTGGTCTCCTTGATAGACGACTGGTGAAATACCTCGTCCATCTGCGAACGCCAAGGTCAATTTGCCGATGCCGAGTTTGAGTCCACGGTCGCCTCGGACTCTTCCACAAACACCGGCTTCGAAGCATCCAGGCCAAACGTGGCGACTCCTGCAAACACGAATGCGATCAGGCCCAGCCAGAAGAGATTATTCCAATCGGCCGACGTCGGGTTCTCGCCGAGCAGATAGTTGTAGAGCAGCGGACCAAATGCGGCTCCGAGGTTGCCCCACATGTTGCCCCAGCCGAGAACCGATCCGACATATTTGCCGCCGGCATCTTGAGCGTACGCCCAGAACGCCGATTGGCCGAGGTCCACCGAAAAGTAGATCAAGCAAAATGCGGCCGTGAACGCATACGGCGAATTCAATGCCGACCCCGCCGGTTGACTCGCGAAGTACAGGCACATGCCGTAACCACCCGCCGCGATGAATCGCGTCACGATTGGCGGCAAGCTGCGGCTCCACTTCAGTCCGATGCGCGGCAGAAGCCAATCGACCCAGCGGCCTCCCAGAAATCCTCCGCAGAGGCCGATCAGGTTGGGCATCATCACCAGCACGCTCCGCTCCAAGATCGGAACGCTGTGCATCTCGATGAAGTACCGCGAGAGCCACGTCACCAAGAACACCCAGCCGATGTTCGTCCCGATTTGATTCGCGCAGTTGCACCACAAACTGAAGTTGGTGAACAGCGGCCGAATCGGCAATCGTCCGGCCTTGCTCGCCGGATCGGCGGCGGTCGTAAGCCGACCGGTCTCGATCAGCGCGCGTTCGGCCTCGTTGACTCGCGAGTGCAGTTCCGGTCGCTCGCGAAAGATCAGCCAGATCCCGATCGCGACGATCACGCCCGACAATCCGTAGACAATCATGACCGGCCGCCAACCTTTGCCGTAAAGCTTGCGAATCTCACCAGGGAACGCCGCTTCGATGAGCAGGCGATTGAAGCGGCGTGATTCGTCGCTCGAAAACTTGTCCCCCTCTTTGAAGCGAGCCGCGTAATTAATTCCCTCGCGCGGCAGATTGACTTTCGCGAAAGCGGTCTCGTCGAAGAGGTCCGGCTGCTGAAGTAATTCATTCAGCGACTTCAGCACGGGTTGGCCGTGAGGATAAAGCGTCCGGATTCGCAGAGCCGCATCTCTCAACTTGAGGAATGCTGGCGACTCGTTCGCGGTGAGCTTGTCCACAAGCTTCGACTCGTTCAGCAAATCTGCCTCAGTAAACTCGACCGGCGTTTCGAGCGGCACAAAGAGGACCATGAGAAACGCGGTCAGAATCGGAGCCAATGCTCCGCCCATTCGGCCGCCAATCCCCACCCACGCGCTGGCAGTGGCACGTTTGGAAAGTGGTATCCAACGGCTGATGACGCCACCCGCGGTCGGGTACGCTCCAGCCTGAGTCATGCCGCACATCAGCCGCGCGAACATCAGCATCACGAAGCCTGACACCAATCCCATCTGAGCCGTGAACAACGACCAGGCTACGACGTAGATCGACAGCATAAGTCGCGCACCATACCGATCCGCCAGCCAGCCGGCCGGGACTTGCGACAGTGCATAGGACCAAAAGAAGAGGCTGAGGAACCAGCTCATCTGCGTCTGCGACAGGGAGAGGTCTTCCCGGATGTAATCGCCGGCGAACGACACGCAAAAGCGGTCGAGATACAGCAACACCGACATCAGCGTCAGCAGCAGAACAATCAGGTGTCGTACGCCACTTGGGCGGGACGGTGCTTCAGACATGGCCGCTCCTTGGCGGCCATACCGTGGGGCAGGTTTTCAACCTGCCCGGCTGGGACGGGCAGGTTGAAAACCTGCCCTACGACGGCGACCGCGAAGCGGACACCCTAGAAAGAAAAAACGCTGTGAGCAACGACGAGTCACTCACAGCGTTTTCGGGTTTGCCTAGGTTTGCAGTTGCGGGCCAACGCCTGCCACCACGGCGAGCGAATTTGACTGCAGTACACGTGCCAAACTTGAGCTCGTTTTGAAAATGAGCTGAAAGTCCCGGTTTCTTCGAGAAGAATTGATCTTCAAAATCTCTCGGCGAGCCGATCGTCGATCTCGCCCAGCCGAGCACTTTGCAACACCTGCTGCATTTTGCTTGGCCAACTGCGGCGTGTTGCAAAAGTCGTCGCGTCACTCCGTGACACGAAGGTTCCGGTCACGGAGCGACCGGTCTACGTTGGGCTCAGCGATGGCTGTGAGCCTCATCGGGAAAAGCCCCGGAACGGACTTCGGCGACGTATTGCTGAGCGGCGCGGGTCGCCTCGGCTCGTAGCTCGGCGAAGTGCTTGACGAATTTCGGATGGAAGCCGTCGGTCAGGCCGAGCATGTCGTAGCTGACCAGCACTTGGCCGTCGCAGTCGGGACCGGCCCCAATGCCAATGGTCGGAATGTGCAGCTCGCGAGTGATCTGAGCGGCGATCTCTCGCGGAATCAGTTCCAGCAGGACGCCGAACGCACCGGCCTCCTGAGCCGCTCGCGCGTCGGCAAGCAGGCGGTATTCGTCGCGTTGCACTTTCATTCCGCCGAATTTGTGGACTGACTGCGGCTTCAATCCGACGTGGGCCATCACAGGGATGTCCGCCTCGGCCAGCGCGGTGATCGTGCGAGCTTGATTCTCCCCACCTTCGAGTTTGACGGCGGCGGCTCCCGTTTCTTTCAGGATGCGGCCGGCATTCTCGACGGCTTGAGCGGGACTGACTTGGAACGACATGAACGGCATATCGACGATGACCAACGCCTGGCGAACGGCTCGCGTGACGCACTTGGCGTGATAGATGATCTCGTCGAGCGTCACTGGCAGCGTGGTCGAGTGCCCCTGCACAACCATGCCTAAGCTATCGCCGACCAGGATCGAGTCCACGCCCGCTGCATCGAACAACCCGGCCCAGGTGAAGTCATAGGCGGTCAACATCGACAGCTTGCGGCCTTCGGATTTGGCCTTCACAAAGTTAGGAACGGTCATCGTCGGAGCGGTCTTAGTCATGGCACACAACGTAGGGTGGGTCGAGTCATCGAGACCTACCGCAGGTAACGATCGAATTAGTGGGTCTCGATGACTCGACCCACCCTACGAGTTACTGAGCCGCGTCGCCAGCATCAGACGCTCCGACGTCCAGCTTCGTCCATTTCCGCCCCGCGAGCTTCTTCAGCCCTTCGGCCGTGACGGCACCGTTCTCTTTGAAGGTCAGCGATTGCAGGCTCTGCATTTTCAATAGCTTGTCGATGGCCGCGTCGGTGACGCCGGTGGCTCGGATCGACAACTCCTTGAGATTCGGCAGCGCGGCGATCGCATCGACCGTCGCGTCGGTCATCTGCGGTACGGTCCAGACATCGAGCAACTCCAGCGACTTGAGGTTGGTCAGATGTTGCAGCCCGGAATCGCCGACGGAGGTGATCTCGTGCAGGTAGAGACGTTTCAGCTTCGGGAGATCGTCGAAGACCTCCATCGCGCGATCGTCGATGTTGGGCAGGTCGCGCAGGGTCAGCCGAGTCAGATTCATCCCCTTGAGTGCTAGCACCCCTTCGGTGCCGAACCCCTGACAGCGGAAGACTTCGAGCTGCGTCAGCTTGCCAAGCTTGGCGAGATGCGGTCCCGATTGATCGGTGATCTGGAAATCCTGAATCAACAGCGAATCGAGCGTTTGGTTCTTGCTGAGGTACTCCATTCCCGAATCGTTGACCGCCGTGCTGCGGTGCTTGAACCCGGTGAGCTTCGGGAGTTCGGAGACAATCTCCAGCGCCATGTCCCCCGCCTCCATGTTGCCTCGCAAATCAAGAACGCGGAGTTCTTGCAGCTTTGAAAGTCGCCGAGCGCCGATGTCGTTGACCTGATTCTGCACCAAAGTCAGCCGTTGCAGCTTGCCGAGTTCGCAGAGGATCTTGACCACGCCGTTGGTCATGTTCGTGTTCGACGAGAGATCAAGCTCAATGAGATTGGGAAACGACTTGACGATCATCTCCACCGTTGAGTCGTTGATCACCGAATTCGTCAGTGCCAGCGTGGTGAGGTTTTTCAATCCGCTGAGCTTTGTGGCCATCTCACCATCGAGTGTCCGGCAGTTGTAGATCTGCAGCTTTTCGAGATCGCCGAGTTTGCCGAACAGCGCTACATCCTCCGCCGTCAGGTTCGATCCATCTTGAATGACGATTTCCGTCAGCAGGTCGCCGGTCTTCGGTGCGTACTTGGAGCGTGATCCCAGGGCATCGACCCTCGCCTTGGCGGCCTTCACATCGTCGGCATTGGCGGTCCCCTTTTTCGTGGACGCTGGCGATGCAGCCTCCTTTGGGCCACTCGTTGACGGACTCGAACTGCCACCAGCGCCGCCATTCGGAGCTTCTGATTTGGGACAGCCTGTCAGACACATCAGGCTCAAGATCAGGCAGACAACAACAATTCGCGGCCTCTGCAAGCACAACATGACATTCGCCTCGTTCAGTTTTTGAATGATTGGAATTCTGATTGATGGTTGCGCTTTAGGCCCGAAGGGACGCGACTCGAAAGCCCAGGGCAAGCGACCAACGGAAGCGCCGCCCTGGGAGGATGATTCTCGCAGTCACTAGCCCTGAAAGGGCGACACTTCGTTTGTGTCGCACTTTCAGGACTCTCTGTCCCTGGTTCGATAAACCCAGGGCGACGCGGAACGGAAGCCGATCCGCTCTGCCCTGGGCTTTCGAGTCCTGGCCTTTCAGGCCAAAGCACAAATCTCAACCTGTTTCCCAATCAATGGCCAAGCATCGTTGACCGTGGATAATGGACTTGAGAATTCAGGCTATCCGCCATTCGGGTTGATTCCGGTGTCTTGTGAGCCGCAAGGCGCTAGCCGCGGGTTCTTTTCCTCGACCCGCGGCTAGCGCCTTGTGGTTCACGAATTCGGTTTCAACTCGAATGGCGGAGAGCCCGAATTCACTCAGGTGACCAGTTTGAAATGATCGGCCCGAATTTGGTAGCGGACATCGCTTCTCCATGTTTCTGTGACGGATGCCGACAGTGGCCGCTGCGGCGATCTCGTGCTACACAGTCCCCCGAAATGCTCAGATGACTGGCCTCCGTTCTGAAGCCGGTTTTGGGAGAGAAGCTCAAGAGGTGCTTTCGATGAATCGCCGTCTGTCGTTGTTTGTTTTGTCGATTGTCGCGTTGCTCAGCGGACGGGCTTGGGGAGCCGAGTCTCTGACGCTGATGCCGTCTGAGATCGTGTTGAGTGGTTCGGAAGCTCGACAACGATTGCTTGTGCAGGCGATGGCTGGGACGCAGGTGGTTGGACAAGTCACCGAAGGGATCGCGATGACATCGTCGGACCCGAAGGTCGCGAAGATTGAAGAGGGATTCGTGGTCCCGGTCGGAAACGGAAAGGCGACGATCACGACGAAGGTCGGCAATCAAACGGCGTCGGCCACCGTGACGGTCGAAAAGTTCGAGCAGCCGCACTCGTGGAGTTTTCGGAACCATGTTCAGTCCGTGTTATCGAAGTCCGGCTGCAACATGGGAGCCTGTCACGGCGCGTTGGCCGGCAAAGGTGGCTTCAAACTTTCATTGCGCGGCTATGACCCGGAGGCTGATTTTCGGACGCTGACTCGGCAGGCTCGCGGGCGGCGCGTTGTGCCGAGCGATCCGGGGCGGAGTTTGGTCCTGACGAAACCATCGGGAGCGATTCCTCATAAGGGAGGACTGCGGTTCGATGTCGATTCGCTGGAATACCGCGTGATCGCCGAGTGGATCGCGGCGGGGCAGCAGGGGCCGAGCGATGCGGACGCGCGGTTGCAGCGACTGGAGATTCTGCCGGCCGCATCGCAACAGAAGAAAGGGGCGAGCCAACAGTTGGTGGTGCGCGGGCATTACTCGGACGGGCATGTCGAAGACGTCACACGCTGGTGCAAATTCACGTCGGCGAATGCGACGGTCGCGTCGGTCGATGATCGGGGTTTGGCCAGCATCATTGGATTTGGCGAGGGAGCCATCAACGCCTGGTATCTCAGTCAGAACGTGATCGCGACGGTCAGTTCGCCGTATGAGACGCCGGTCGATGCGGCAGTCTTCGCGAATGCCGAGCGGTCGAACCTCATCGACGATCAAGTGCTCGCGAAGCTAAAGAGCTTGAACATCCCGCCGTCGCCGCGAAGCAGCGATTCGGAGTTCCTTCGCCGCGCGTTCCTCGACACGATCGGGGTATTGCCGACACCCGACGAAGTGCGTGCGTTCTTGAGCGACGACTCGCCGGACAAGCGCGACCGGCTGGTCGATCAACTGCTGACTCGGCCGGAGTTCGTCGATTACTGGGCCTACAAGTGGTCTGACCTGCTGTTGCTGTCGGGCGAAAAGCTGCGGCCTCAAGCGTTGAAGACGTTCTACGCTTTCATCCGCCAGAACGTCGCCGACAACACCCCGTGGGATGAGTTCGTCCGCCAGATCGTGCTCTCGCGCGGCAGCACGTTCGACAACGGGGCGGCGAATTTCTACTCGCTGCATCAAGACCCGCTGGATATGGCCGAGACGACCTCGATGGCGTTTCTCGGCATGTCGATTCAATGTGCTCGCTGCCACGACCACCCGTTGGAGAAGTGGACGAACAACGATTACTACGGCTTCGCGAGTCTGTTCGCGCGTGTGCGAGGCAAAGGCTGGGGTGGCGACTTCCGCAGCGGCGACGGGCATCGCGTCATCTTCTTGGATGACGAGTCCGAAATCCTTCAGCCGCGCACTGGTAAACCGCAGCTCCCCAAGCCGCTCGACGGCCAGCCGCTGACATTGGAGTCGGTCGAGGACCGCCGCATCGCGGTCGCTTCTTGGCTGACCTCACCCACGAATCCGTACTTCAGCCGAGCGATCGTCAATCGCGTCTGGGCGAACTTCTTCGGAATCGGTCTGGTCGAGAAGGTGGATGACCTGCGGCTGACGAATCCGCCGAGTAATCCGGAGTTGTTGTCCTCACTCGCGGAGTTTCTCGCTACACCGAATAGGCGAGCGGGGGGCGTCAGCCCCCCGGTAGTCGGTGCAGTTGCCAGCCAAGCTCCAACCGGGGGGCCAACGCCCCCCGCTCGCCTGGACGAGTCGCGCGGCAATCAGCCGTTTGATCTAAAGAAGCTCATGCGGCTGATCCTCACCTCTTCGAGTTATCAGCGCAGCAGCCAAGCGACCAAGGGCAACGAACCCGATGAGCGGTTCTATTCGCGCTACTACCCGAAACGGCTGAAGGCGGAAGTGTTGCTCGACGTCATGTCGCAAGTCACCGCCTCGCCGACGCCGTTCAAGGACTTCCCCTCCGGCACGCGAGCGATGCAGCTTCCCGACGCGAATATCGCCTCCGACTTCCTCAAGACGTTCGGCCGTCCGGAGCGAATCATCACCTGCGAGTGCGAACGCTCGGACGAACCAAGCATGACTCAAGTCCTGCACATCCTCAATGGCGAAACGCTCCTGCAAAAATTGGAGGCGAAGGACAACCGGCTCTCCAAGCAACTCGAAGCCAATCTGCCGCCTGAGCAAGTCGCGGACGAGTTGTTTCTGGCCGCGCTCAGCCGTTTCCCGACCGACCGTGAGCGTCAAAGGATGTCCGAGATTCTCAGCGTCGCCAGTCCCGACGAACGCCGCCAGGCGGTCGAGGATTTGTACTGGAGCGTGCTCAGCAGCAAAGAGTTCTTGTTCAATCGCTGAGCGAAACCTGGAGAGCGTTTGGCATGACGACCGCACTCCGGATTCACGGGTTGGACTGCCCCGACGAGGCTGCGGAACTTCGCGCGGCGTTGCAGTCTCGCGCGGGAATCAGTCAGTTGTCGTTCGATGTATTGCGCGGGTTGATGTTCGTCGAACACGATGAGTCCCGGATCTCGCACGAGGAATTGATCGCCGCCGTCGCTCAGATCGGGATGCACGCGGAAGCGTGGCACAAGGATCGCGAGAAAGAGACCGATGATGGTGAGACTCGGCGTCGCGGGCGAATGTGGCTGACGATGCTCAGCGGGGTGTTGCTGGTCGCTGCATTCGCAGTGCATGTGGCATTGGCCGGCTGGGCGGCCGCGTTCGGGGAAGATTCGTCGCGACCGCCCGGCATCGTCATCGCGCTGAATCTCTTGGCGACCGTTCTCGGCGTCCGTCTTGTGGTGCCGAAGGCGTGGTCGTCGTTGCGTCGGGCGCGGCTGGATATGAACGTGCTGATGCTGGCGGCGATTGCCGGAGCGATCGGACTGGGCGAATTCTCCGAAGCGGCGACGGTGGCGTTTCTGTTTGCGTTATCGCTGGTCATGGAAAGCTGGAGCATCAGCCGCGCACGGCGAGCGGTCGAAGCGTTGATGCAGTTGGCTCCGGAGACCGCGTGCGTGCTGCAACCCGATGGCACGGAAACGATCTTACCCGCCAGCGAGGTATCGGTCGGCAGCACGTTGGTGGTCCGACCGGGGGACAAGTTTCCGCTCGATGGCCGAGTCGCGCGCGGCGAAACGACCGTCAATCAAGCGCCGATTACCGGCGAATCGCTCCCGGTGGTGAAACGGCCGGGCGACGAGGTGTTTGCCGGGACGATCAACCAGGATGGTACGGTCGAAGTTCTGGTGGCGAAGGTCGCCGACGATTCCATGCTCGCTCGCATTGTGCGGTTGGTCGCCGATGCGCAGCGCAAGCGTTCGCCGGCCGAGCAGTGAGTCGAGACATTCGCTCGGTTCTACACGCCGACGGTGATGGGGTTGGCCGTGGCGATCATGTTGCTGCCGCCGTTGCTGGCCGGAGGAAGCTGGGGCGAGTGGTTCTATCAAGGTTTAGTTTCGCTGGTGATCGCCTGCCCGTGTGCGCTGGTGATCTCGACGCCGGTCAGCATGGTGGCGGCGCTCGCTTCGGCGGCTCGGCAGGGAGTGCTGGTGAAAGGGGCGAACTATTTGGAATTGGCCGCACGTCTGCGAGCGATCGCGTTCGACAAGACGGGCACGCTGACCGAAGGCCGTCCCGAAGTGACCGAGGTCATCGCGCTGAGCGACCACACTGAGCGTGAAGTGCTCGATATCGCGGCCGCCATCGAGTCCCGATCGCAGCATCCGCTGGCCGCTGCAATCGTGCGCTATGCCGAGTCAAATGGCGTGCGACCGCCACCGGCTGACGACCTGCAAGCGATTCCCGGCCAGGGAGCGACCGCGATGTTGTCGGGACAACGCTACTGGATCGGTTCGCACCGCGCGTTTCAACTTCGAGGCCAAGCGACTCTGGAACTTGATGAGCGTCTGGAACAACTCGGCTCGCGCTGCCACAGCGTTGTCGTCATCGCCAATGACGAACACGTTTGCGGCCTGATCGCTCTGGGGGACAAGGTGCGAGCCAACGCGAAGGACTCTCTGGCCGCGCTACATCGAGCCGGAATCCGTCACCTCGTGATGCTGACGGGCGACAACTCTTCCACAGCGCATGCTGTTGGCCAGGCGGTCGGAGTCGATGCCATTCGTTCCGAGTTGCTGCCGGAAGCCAAAGTCGCCGCCATCGAAGAACTGTTGGCCGAGCATCACCACGTCGGCATGATCGGCGACGGCGTGAACGACGCACCGGCGATGGTCCGCGCGAGTCTCGGTATCGCGATGGGAACCGTCGGAACTGGCACAGCCCTCGAAACCGCCGACATCGTTTTGATGAGCGACGACCTCTCGCGCGTCGCGTGGCTGATCGGCCACGCGCACCGCACGCTGCGAGTCATCCGGCAGAACATCGTCGCGTCGCTAGGGGTCAAAGCCGCGTTCGTGCTGCTGACAATTCTCGGCCACGCCACTCTCTGGACCGCCATCGCGGCCGACATGGGAGTCTCCCTTGCCGTGACGTTCAACGCCTTGCGATTGCTCCACTCAAACGCCGAGCGTTCGTGATTTAGGACGAAAGACGCACGCATCCCGTGACACGGCTGACAGAGTGCCGTAGCAGAATTCGTAAGAATTCTGACGCAACACTGGTTGGCCCACGGAATTCTCACGAATTCCTCTACGGATCCGTGCGCAAGTCGGGTTAGGCCGCCGCTCGCAGACGCGGAATGAATTCGATCACCCGCTGGACTTCGTGATGGAGTTGCTGAATCAGATCGCGTGTCCGTTCGCACCCGGATGCACGAATTCAATAAACGGCCGAGAGAACAACTCTGCCTCGCTCCAAGCCAGCGCCGAAGTGAAGGCGGGATTGATGCGTTTGAAATAACCATCCGTGCTCGCGATGCACAGCCAGTCCAATGAGAGCTCGAAGAGCCGGTCGCTCTCATACAGAGCCCGCACATGTTCAGTCAGATCCTGCGCAGTGCCGACATAACCAATGACCCGTCCCTCGGTGTCCCCCAAGGCCACGACCGAAAGTTGCACGGGAAATGTTCTGCCGTCTTTGCGGACGAGCGTCCATTCGATCGGCTGCCCATCGCTTTCGAGGCAGCTCATCCGAAAGAAATCGTGCCCCGGTTGAATAGTGCGTCCGAGTTTGCGAGACAGTTCTTCGGCACGGGCCGCCACTTCCGCTGGGAGATGCCAGATCGCGGGCGTCTGCTTCTCGACCACCTCATCCGCGCGCCAGCCGAGCAAACGCTCGGCAGCGGAATTGAAGGTCCGAACAATTCCGTCCGCATCGGTGGCGACGATCATCGTCCCAACCGCGTCAAGAATCGTGTTGAGTTCAATGAATTCACGAGACGGGACTACGTTTTCAGTTGGAGGTTCAGGCATCGAAACCCATTTCAGGTTGCAGTGACAGAGCGCTCGTGCTCGGACGAGGCTCTAAGGATCAAAAATGCCAATGCTCCGAAAGCGTATAGCTCGCAAATCTCACTGTGCAGAAAACATCGATGTCAGCTTGCAGTCCCGCTTGCTGATGGTGGAAATCTCTCCGTCGTGTTTAACTCGAATTCTTCATGGCTCCACATGAACCAGACGCGCAAGAGAGAGCGGGATCACCCTTCAGCCTCGCTTGCGCGTCGGGTTCGTTTGTAGCAGGCGGCCTCCTCAATGCGTTGGGCAGATGCCGCTTGCTACTAAGGAAACACTCGACAAGCCCGTCGAGATCTTCGCGCTTGAGCGGATTGGTCTTCTGCGTGGAGTACCGGTTTGTCCGCAGGAAGCCTTACGTTTCCGCAGCTTTCCATGGGATGCTGTTGACGGCACATTCAGAGAGTACCCCCGACAGGAGTCGAACCTGTGACATCAGCTTTAGGAAAGCTGCGCTCTATCCATCTGAGCTACGGGGGCGAAGGAGCGTCCGGGCCGCTAACGGCTCATTTTATCCATTTTTTCTCGGACAGGCCACACCGCCGTTCGATAACTCCGCACTCACTCGACACTTCTGCCTGACTTCGTCTTCGTGCAGGCGATCCGTAAGAAGGTGCCGTGGCTGGCGGCGCTGCCCTTCGCCATCAACCTTGTTGCCAACCTGATCTTCACCCCGATTCAATTCGGGATGCGGAACCTGCCGTTGGCCTCGGTGGATATTCTGATCGTGTGGGGCACGATCATCTGGGCGGCAGTGGCGATCTGGAAGCACTACCGCTGGGTCGCCGTGGCTCAGGTGCCGTACTTCATCTGGGTGTCGATTGCGACGGTACTGCAACTGAGCATCACAGCGACGAATTGGGGACGGTAGTGGCGAGGACAGCTACTTCGATTTTGGCTTCCATTTCGGGAGGCGGCTCACCGGAAAGTCTCGTGAATTATTCAGACCTGCTTAGCCGGTTAGCGGCGCTCTTTGAGTTCTGTCAAAGTCACAACCCGACTGGCTAAGTCATCAAGGCGAATCACTTTGGGCAACTCGCTGGGAACCGACTCGTCTCTTTCAAGATACGCCAGATAGTCCTGATAATGCCTTATCTGGCTTTCCAGCCGCTCTTTGAGTTCCTTCACTGCATTCTTCAACTTTTTATTCACTAGGCTTTCAAGTTCGTCTTTCGCCATCGTTCGCTCTCCACTTGCTGGTGTTGTTCTTGGCCCGACCAATTCGAGCCGTCACTTACAATACTCGTGGTTCCCGTCTGCTTTCACTTTTCGCCCTGTCTTGCAGCACTTTGCACGTCTTCGGCCATCAACTCCAACTTGCCCCGATACCCCGCCAATGCCTTCGCCGCCGCATCCGACATGAAGCGCAGCGATTCAAGAGAAAGCGACTTACCCTCGTATTTGCTCAATGCCTCAGCTACTTCGACGGGAAGATGAATCACGCCATCGAGAATTAAATCGCCACGGTGAGGGACCAAAGCAGCAGCCGTTGCGACCGAGAGGGTTTGAATGCCATTCAGAGTCAGCAGGCCGGGAAAGCGGCTCAACTCGGCGGCGACTTCGGGCGTGAGGTCCGCCAGCCCATTCAGCGAGAGGACCGATCCTCGATATTCGGCAAGGGCGGCAGCGACTTCCGGTGAGATTTCTTCCAGACCGCAGAGGCTGAGGAAGCCACCTTTGAATCGGGCAAGTCTTCGTGCTGATTCTGGTGAAAGAAACTTCAGCGAGTCGAGATAGAGTGGATCAAGACCACTCTCGGCAACAACGGAAGCAGCCTCGTCCGTGATCCCGTCGAAGGTCCAGAGATCGAACCCGACGAATGAAAGAATTTTGTTGACGGGGTTCTCATCGAAAAACGCCAGAAGTTCGATTGCGATAGGGGCGTCAAGAATGGGATATTGCATAGGAGTCCTCTCCTACGATACCCGAAGTTGTCTTTTACTTTCACTTTGGCCGAAGGAAAGCAGAGAGGAAAATGCGCCGCCTTCATCGGCAGGTTGGGCTTCTGGTCGGGCACTGGTAAAATCAGCAAGAGTTGCGTCGTCACGGTGGGGACGGACGCAGACCTCAACGAGATTGCCCCAACGAAGGAAGAGTTGCAGCCGATGACATGAATAGAATGGTACGTCAGCCTTGCGAAACCGACGTGGACGCCCGCCTCGGCGACCATCGGGCTGATTTGGACGATCCTCTATCCAGTGATCGTCATCAGCTTCGGGTTCGTGTTCGTGATGGCATTTCGAGGTAAGGTCGGCTGGGTGATCGCCTTGCCCTTCGCCATCAACCTTGTGGCGAACCTCTTGTTCATGCCGTTCTTTTCAGGACTAAGAAACGTGCCACTGGCAGCGGTGAACATCCTGATTGTCTGGGGCACAATCATCTGGATGATGATCGCCGTCTGGAAGCACTATCGCTGGGTAGCCGTGGCCCAAGTGCCGTATTTTGTTTGGGTGTCACTGGCGACCGTCCTGCAACTGAGCATCACGGCGATGAATTGGGGGAGGCCATGATTCGACTTGGCCTCTGCTGTCTGTATCGGGACCAGCCCATCAAATTCGTCACCACGACGGCCACCGCCATTGCCAAGATGAAGCGGCCCGACGCTTTGGCAAAGCTGAGCCGCCTCTGCATGGCGAATGCCGACGCTCTGCTTGCTGCCCTTCAGTTCTGCGCCAACCACGGCATCGGCTGCTTCCGGGTGAACAGCCAGATTCTCCCGATCAAAACGCATCCAACCTGCGGATATACCGTGGGCGATTTGCCCGATGGCGGTGAGATTATTCGCCACTTCAAAGAGTGCGGCAAGTTCGCCAAGAAGCACAAACTGCGAACCTGCTTCCATCCCGATCAGTTCGTGGTGCTGAACTCCCCCCGACTCGACGTGGTGGAGAAGTCCGTGCAGGAGCTTGAATACCAAGCGGAAGTGGCCGAGTGGATCGGGGCTGATGTCATCAACATTCACGGGGGCGGTGCCTACGGCGACAAACCGAAGGCTCTCGCTGATTTCGCCCGCAACCTTGACCGGCTTTCAAAAAGTGTCCGAAGCCGATTGACCGTCGAGAATGACGACAAGATTTTCACGCCAGCCGATCTGCTTCCCATCTGCAAAGCGACCGGCATCCCATTGGTGTACGACGTGCATCATCACCGCTGTAATCCCGATGGCCTGAACGCCGAACAAGCCACGAAGAAGGCTCTGGCGACTTGGAACCGGGAGCCGATGTTCCATCTTTCCAGCCCGATTGAAGGCTGGGACGGCCCGAAGCCTGAACGACATCACGACTACATCGACGTGAAAGACTTCCCTGATTGCTGGCGGCGTAAAAAGATCACTGTCGAAGTCGAAGCCAAAGCCAAGGAAGTGGCGGTGGGGAAGTTGCGGCAAGAATTAGCCGCAGGTCGATCAATGGCCCCACTAAACAGAAACGTGCCCTAAAGATACTCCGTGGCGGCGGACGGCTTCGTA
>SXKJ01000274.1 GCA_005778115.1 Planctomyces sp.
CACCTTCCGATCGATCATCCGTTCGGAGCAGTGACGGACAAGGACGGGAAGTTCAAGATGGAGAACCTGCCGCCTGGGGAATACCAGTTCAAGATTTGGCATGAGCGAGCGGATGGCGGTAAGGGTGGGTTCCTCGAAAGTAAATACAAAGTCTCCGTGAAGGGGGACATGAAGCCTGTGGACATCCCCGAGGATGCCGCGAAGTTTGGACTCTAATTTTGTAGGACGGGCACTCCTGCCCGTTGTGGGTGGGTCGGACAAGAGTGACCGACCTACGTTTGAATTCGGAGGATGTTTCCGTGAGCGTGCGTTGGCAATCGTTGATCGTCGGGTTGGCCTGCGCATTGGCGGGATGTGGCGGCGACGCATCGCAAATGCGATTCGTCGAAAACTCCACGCTCGCCAAGCCGGTCCATCGGAAGGCCCGCGCCGTCGTTAAGACGACCTTGGAAGAACATTTCGGAACGCCAATCAACAGCGTGGCTTGGTTGAAGCTGCCGGTGAAGTATGGTCGGGCCGAAGGCAAGATCACGGCCGTCGAAGATCAGACCATTACCGTGGAATTCAACGCGGAAGGATTGGACCTCACCGGCTTCGATGCCGCCGAATTTGCTGGAACCGAATTGCTGCTGACGTCGGGGACGAATCAGGAGAAGACGATTCCGCTCGCCTCGTTTGACGGCAAGACGAAGACTTTTGAAATGGCGTCGCTCGAGGTCGTGCCAGCGGTCGGCGATCAATTCGTCACAGGCGGTAACGCCCTGAAGCATGGCCGCAAGCTCTATGCTCGGCATTGTCAGCACTGCCACGGAGTCAGTGGTGACGGAGATGGCCCAACCGCCAAGTATCTCAATCCGCGGCCGCGTGATTACCGGCAGGGGAAGTTCAAGTTCACGTCCACCCCCGGTCCGGCGGGAAAAGCGAGCCGTGATGACTTGCAGCGTATTCTCGCCAAAGGGATCCCTGGCACCTATATGCCCGCATTTGTTCCGATGCTCAAGGATGGGGAACTGACGGCAATCGTCGAATACGTGCGTTGGTTAGCATTACGCGGCGAAGTCGAGTGGCAGTTGCTCGGACAATTCAAAGATGAATACGCCTACGACCGCGCGAAGAAAGAGGCGAAAGAATCGGGTGGCAAAGAGAGCGAGATTGAAAAGCAGATCGACACCCAGTTGAAAGAATTCGTGAAGTCAGGACTGTCGCCGCTCGTGCAGGAAGTCGCGGGTGACCTGGCGGATAAGTGGACCGCTGCCGAAGAAGAGGGGGCGGCGATCATTCCCGAGGTGGCTCGTGTCGCGGACACGCTCGAATCTCGGAAGCGAGGCAAGGATCTCTTCTACGGCAAGGTGGCGAACTGTGTGAACTGTCACGGTCTGGCCGCGAAAGGGAACGGACCTCAGACGGAAGACGTCGCGAAGAATCTGCGAACCGGCGAGCTGTATCCGACTCCGGGTTTGTTTGATGATTGGGATCAACCGGTCAAGCCGCGCGATTTGACTCGCGGTATCTATCGAGGTGGCCGCCGGCCCATCGACATCTATCGCCGGATCACTCAAGGGATCAAAGGGACGCCCATGCCGGGTGCTCCCAAGACGATCAAGTCCGATGAGATTTGGGACTTGGTCAATTACGTCCTGTCTATTCCGTTCGAGTCTCCCGCTCCGAAGGCTGCTCCCGTACACGGCATCGCGGGGCAGTCGGGTGAAAAGGGACACGCGAACTAATACGAGTAGCGCGGCGAGGCCGTCATAGTGTGGCACGACGCTCCGCGTCGTGAATTGCGACGCGGAGCGTCACACCACAATGGTGCAAGAAAAGTCTACGAAAGCACTGGAGTTTCAACCGTGCGCAAGTTTTGGTGTGCCTTTTTTATGTTCTGGCCGATCGCGGCGATCATCTATTCCTTGATCTCACCACAGTTCAAATGGTGGTTTCCGGGGCCTTCCGTGACGGAGATTGGCCAGCGGATCGATAACCTGTTTTTTTTGATCCTTTATATCGTCACAGCCGTCTTCATCGGAACGCAGGCCGCTTTGGGGTATGTGTTGTGGCGCGGATCACACAGCAAGGAAGAACGATCCTGGTTTACTCACGGCAACCATAGCCTGGAAGTGATTTGGTCGGTCGTCCCCTCGGTGATCCTGCTGTTCCTCGCGCTGTATCAAATGGATGTGTGGGCGCTGTTCCGCGTGCAGACTTTCTTCCCCGAGCAGGCTCTCAAGGCCCCCATCGCGGAAGTCACCGCCCGGCAGTTTGAGTGGCGAATTCGTTATCCGGGACTCGATGAGCACGGTAAGCCGAAGAAGTTGCATCTCAAGCCGCAGCCGGATGACCTCTATACGGTCAATGACTTGCATGTGCCGATCGGTCGCCCGGTGATGATCAACCTGCGCAGCGACGACGTGCAGCATTCCTTCTTCCTGCCGCATCTGCGAATCAAACAAGACGCGGTTCCCGGCCAAATCATTCCGATCTGGTTCGAGCCGACGAGACAAGGCAACTTTGATCTCACCTGTGCCGAACTCTGCGGCTGGGGACACTACAAGATGCGCGCTCAATATATCGTCGAACGCGAAGTGGATTTTCAAGCTTATCTCCAGAAGCTGCGAGCCGACCAAAACTACGATGGCCATGCGACACCCAGCGCTGTGGCCAAGAAGGATGAATAACATGAGTGCCTCGGGAGTCGCCCTGGAACACGGGCACGAACATGACCACGCTCACGGTGCCCACGGGCATCACGAGTTGTCGTTCATCAAAAAGTATGTGTTCTCGACCGACCACAAGATGATCGGTATGCAGTTCCTGTTCACGACGCTGTTGATGCTGATGGTCGGCGGCGCGTTGGCGATGGGTGTCCGCTGGCAGTTGGCGTTTCCGTGGACTTCGATGCCACTCTTTGGGCCAATGTTCGCGGAATCTGGCGGGCAGATCTCGCCAGAGTTCTACACCATGCTCTTCACCATGCACGCGACGGTGATGATCTTCCTTGTGATCATCCCGGTGTTGGCGGGAGCGTTCGGGAACTTTCTGATCCCGCTGATGATCGGGGCCGACGACATGGCCTTCCCGGTGCTCAATATGTTGAGCTACTGGTTTATGATCCCGGCCATCGCCTGCTTTGGACTGAGCTTCTACTTCGGTGGTGCAGCAGCCGGCTGGACCTCGTATCCGCTGTTGGCGGACATTCGAGCCGCCGCTCCTTCCTCCGGCTCGGCCCAGACGTACTGGCTGTTGGGAGTGACGTTGGTTGGTGTGTCGTCGATGATGGGGTCGGTCAACTACATGACGACGATCATCAACATGCGTGCTCCCGGTATGACGCTATTCCGCATGCCGCTGACGATTTGGTCGATGTTGATCACCGCGATCCTGCAAGCGTTCGCTTTGCCGGTGCTGACGGCGGCGGGGTTCATGCAGGTCTTTGATCGACTCGACTTCGGCGGAGCGTTCGAAGGGATTCACTCCGTCTTCTTCATTCCGTCCGGCGTGGTTGTCAACAACGCGGAACCGACGGTCGGTGGCGGACAACCGCTGTTGTGGCAGCACTTGTTCTGGTTCTACTCGCA
>SXKJ01000275.1 GCA_005778115.1 Planctomyces sp.
ACGCATGTCTGCAAGAACAACGTTGAGACCCTCCGATGCGAGCGAAGCTGGAGTTGGACCCGCACGAGTTTCTGCTGCGAGATTCCCTGGGAGAGACGCTGCGAGCGCTCGCGCACCGCGCGGACAGCAAGGGCTTGGAATTGGCGGCGCATATCGCGCCCAACGTGCCCGACGCACTGATCGGCGACAGTGGTCGGTTGCGGCAGATCGTTGTCAATCTCGTTGGCAACGCGATCAAGTTCACGGAGCGGGGCGAGGTCGTCGTCGAAGTCTCGCTGGCCAATTCCGTGGGACAGCTTTCCAACCTGCCCAGCTCATCAGCGGCGGATGCGAGTGTGATTCGAGCCACCGCAGAGAACGGCATTGTGCCATCGATTACCGGGCACGGTGAAAACGTGCCCCACGAAATCGAGCTGCATTTCGCCGTGCGTGACACCGGCATCGGGATCGCTGCGGATAAGCTGGACCGCATCTTCAACGAGTTCGAGCAAGCCGACGGCACGACCACGCGCCGCTTCGGAGGGACCGGGCTGGGGCTGGCTATCTCGCGCCGGCTCGTCCGCCTGATGCACGGGCAAGTCTGGGTCGAGAGTGAAGTGGGACGGGGTAGCCGGTTTCATTTCTCGGTCCGCGTTGGAGTCCAACCGCGCCGTCACGATGCGGACGATTCCATTCCGATCCTGCTCGAAAATCTGCGCGTGTTAGTCGTGGACGACAACGCCACAAACCGCCGCATCCTGGAAGAGATGCTGAAGAACTGGCGCATGCGTCCGACCGTCGTCGCCGGCGCAGACGACGCACTGCGAGAACTGACCGAATCGGTCGCCAGTGGCGAACCCTTCCCGCTCGTGCTGCTCGACGGGCACATGCCGGAGACCGACGGCTTCATGCTGGCGGAGATGATCCGCAATCGACCGGAGTTGCTCAGTTCCACGCTGATGATGTTGACCTCCGGCGGCCAACTGGGTGACGTCGCCCGCTGCCGTTCGCTGGGCATTTCCGCGTACCTCATCAAGCCGGTCACGCAGTCCGATCTGTTCGACAAGATCGTGCATGTGCTCGACCGATCCAACGTGATGCCGCCGAGTTCGTCGGAATCTCCGGCGACCATTGCAATGCCGCGCATCAATCTCACGAAGACGCCGATGCGTGTCCTGGTGGTCGAAGACAACATCGTCAACCAGCGTCTCGCGATTCGACTGTTGGAGAAGCGCGGCCACTCGCTCGCCTTGGCCGGTAACGGCGTCGAGGCACTCGAAGCACTGGAGGCAGCCCCCTTCGATGCAGTTCTGATGGATTTGCAAATGCCCCGCATGGGAGGCCTCGAGGCGACGGCGGAAATTCGCCGCCGCGAGAACGGCACACCACGCCATACGCCAATCATCGCCATGACGGCCCACGCGATGAAAGGGGACCGCGAGGCCTGTCTCACCGCTGGCATGGATGCGTATCTCTCCAAGCCCATCCAAGCCGATGAGCTCTACCGCACACTCGAAGCATTCGCGCCGAAAGCGGATTCCAATCAGCCAACGAAAAACGACGAGATCGTTTCCGCGACAACTCCGTCACCATCGGAACCGCTCATCGACTGGTCCGCCGCCCTGAAGAGCGTCGCCGACGATCACGAACTGCTCCACGAACTGATTCACTTATTTCTGGAGTCCCTGCCGCAGTGGCTGTTGGACCTTCGCGCTGCCATCGAACGCCAGGACCAACCGACGGCGAAACGCCTGGCTCACACGCTCAAAGGCTCGTTGCGGCAATTCGGAGCGGCTGCCACCACGAAGGCTCAACAACTCGAAACCGCCGCCGATGAAAGCCAATTCGCCGAGGCCACGACGCTGTTCTCTGAACTGCAAGCCGAACTCGATCAACTGCGGCCCAAGTTGCTCGAACGTCCTTAGCCTCGCGTTCACGAATCGAGAGAGCCGATGTCCGAACCGACCATCGAGGAGATCATTCATCAAGTCAACAATCGCACGATCAACGTCTCCACGTTGCTCGAGTTGTATCGCTCTCGGATTCGCACGGAGAGTGGCCAGAACCTGCTGTTGTGTCGGGCGTTCGTCAAACGGCTGATCGATGAGGACGAAGTCCTGACGGCTCTGGATCTTCTCGTGAATTACTGCCTCAAGCTCCATCCGCACGACTTGCGGTTGCGTTACTACGAGACGCTCGCCCATCACCGAGCCCGTAGTTTCAGCAATGCTCAAAAGGGGATCGACAAGTTGCTGGCGGAGGTTGAAGCTAACCTCAAGGTCGAGGCGGATGTGCTGTGTCTCAAGGGCCGCTTAATCAAGGACAAGTTGCACTCGGAAACCAGCCCCGACGAGCGTCGATTCTTGGCTGAAGAAGCGTTGGCCTTCTACGAACGTGCTCGCCAATTGAATGAGACAGAGTTTGCCACCATCAACGTCGCGACGTTGGCTTGTGTCGCTGGCGAGACCACGATGTCGAAGAAGTACGCGCAGGCGGCAATCGACCTTGTGACACCGGAGCTCCCCTCACTGTCGGACGGCAATGACCCCTATTGGCTGCACGCGACGCTTGGCGAAGCTCAGCTCTTGTTAGGCGACAAGGCCGCGGCCGCCGTCTCTTACCGCCGAGCGGTTCAACTCGCCGCGCATAGCCTGGGCAACATTGTGTCGATGCGGGGCAACGTGGCTCTGCTGGTGGGGCAAGTCGATGGTGTTGAGGAGATCCTGCCGATCTTTAACACCGGGCCGGTCGTCATTTTCTCCGGACACATGGTCGACAAGCCGGACCGAGCTAAGCCCCGGTTTCCTGACGACGAGTCCTACGTCGCCGTCGTACGCCAAGCCATTGCGACAAAACTCGAAGAACTGCATCCCGTCATCGGCTACTGTCAGGGTGCGTGTGGCTCGGATCTGATCTTCGCCGAAGAGATGCTGAAGCGCGACGCGGAGGTACATTTGGTGCTCCCGTTTGACAAAGACGACTTCTACATCACCAGTGTTGATTATGGCTTCGCCGAGCGGAGTCATTGGCGAAAGCGATTCGATGCTGTCTATGCACGCTCGATACACCATTATGCGACCGAGGAACTCTATCTGGGTGACGACGCACTCTTCGCATTCGCGAATGAATTCAAATCGGGCCTCGCGATCTCCCACGCAGGACGGCTCGGCGCTGATCCAGTGGCGCTGGTCGTCCAGGGCTCGCATCCACAGATTCTCAAAGGAGGCACTGCGGATTTCTTAGCACGATGGGTGGGCGAAGAGACTCCCCGAAAACATGAACGCATCGACTTTGACTCGATCGCCGCCAGCTTGGGGCCTGTGGCCGCGGGTGCGGCGACGTCGGCAACTCAAGTCGTCGCAGCGCAGACCGTGCGCAAAGCAGACGTCCGCAGAAAAATGAAAACGATGTTGTTCGCGGACGTGAAAGGCTTCAGCAAGCTGGCCGAGGAAGATGCGCCCCAGTTCTTCGTGCAGTTTCTGGAGGGCGTCTCCAGCCTGCTCAATGAACAGGATGGTCCAGAGTTGTCGAATACCTGGGGCGACGGACTCTTCATGGTCTTCGGCTCAGCCGTTGATGCCGCCGGATTCTCTCTGCGACTTCTCGATCGCATGGGGCAGATCACCTGGGATTCAATGGGCCGAGACCTCAAGCCCGGATTACGTATCGCCCTGCATGCGGGACCGGTATTCGAGAAACGCGATCCCGTACGAGGCTCTCTGAACGTCTTCGGCCGCCATGTGAACCGAGCCGCGCGGATCGAGCCGATCACCGAACCCAATTGCGTGTACGCCACCGAGCAAGTGGCCGCTCTTCTGGCGCTGGAACCGAACTCCGCCTTTGTCTGTGAATACGTTGGCCAGAAAGAGCTCCCTAAAAACGATGGCGTGATCGGTCTCTACCAAATCACACGCAGCAGTGCTGGGATGCCATCTCGTTAGTGCGTTGTCAGAGCAAAGAATCTGGGTTGAGCAAATCAGTCTCAGGGCGCTGGCCCCGGTTCGTGCGAAATTAACCGGGGCTAGCGCCCTGCGGCTCATTTCGTGAACCCCGATTCTTAGTCGTGACACAGTGCTAGGAGCGGTCGATGAACTGGCCGCGGAAGTGGCCGTCTTCTTCGGGAGGTTGGTAGCGGATCGAAAGCGATGGATCGCTGATGGCCTTTTGGCCGTCTTTCAGCGAGTGCAGTGCGTGATCGCAGATCGTGCTCGTCAGCAGCGTCCGTTCGACAGGGTACGGCGAACGACCAGATGCGAAGAACTTTTCGATGCTGAACGTCAGCGGATCGAAGAACCGCGCTCCTGGTGGGGCTGGCAGGTAGAAGCAGGTGCTGACCGGTTCGGCTTGGCCTTTGATGCGGCCGGCGAAGGCGAAGTCGGAGACCGCTTCCGCCAGATTGAAGACGGTCCCTTTCGTGCCGTCAGTGTATTCGATCAAGGTGCAGAGCGGCTTCTTAACCTGCTCGCGTACCTTGCCGTAGTTGAGGCTGGGGCAGCGCGAGAGGGCGTGCTCCAACAGCGACCAGGACCAGCGGCCGGCATCGCCTGCTTTCCAGACGGCGTCGCCGGACAACGTTTGAATCGACTTCACGCCGGTTTCGCCGCCGGGGCGGCGTTCGAGTTGGCTCTGTAACACTTCTAGCACATGAAAGAGGTAGATCTCCCAGGTATTGCGGTCGTATCCGATAACGGCGAGTCCCTCTTCAAACGGGGTGCCCAGCGGCGGAGCGAATTCCGGAATGCGCCACGTCACTGGCAATGACGAGCCGGCCATCAAGCCGAACTTCATTTCCTTCGCGGTCGCGACCATCTTGGCCGCCTTGCGATGATCAAAGGACAGATGTTTGTCGACGAAGACCGGGACGCTGCGGCCGCTCTTGCGGAAGACATCGGCGATCTCTTGGAACATTTCGAAGCGAGGGTATTGGATTTGGCTCCACTCGTTCAGCGGGTAATCGCCATGCTCAATGATCAACAACACGGCATCGACATCGAGCGATTTCTCGCCACCGAGGGCTTGCGCGATCGACGAGCAGAGTTCGATGCCATGCTTTTGGCAGACCTCCGGACCAAGGTCGTCCTCCGGTTGCTGGTGGTTAAACATTCTGACGAGCTGAAACGGCGGCTGATGATGCAGGCCGTTGATCGTGTAGCCATGAATCAATCGCCCGGCGATGTGATAGGCGTGCGACTTTAGCCGATAGATTGAATTGATGGTGGCGACTCGCGGCAGTTTGCGCGGCACTTCTTTGGCGGCGAGCGTGGTCGTCCACGGAGTCAGCGCGGTGGCGGCGGCGAGTTTGAGAATGTCACGTCGTTGTAGCGAATTTGAGATGGCCATCATGGTGACAGTCTGCCTCTCGATGTTGTGAGTAACTCTTGGGCGCGACGGCGTCGCATCCAAACTATACTTCGCGCGGCCAATAAATGAGACAGGCGAGCGGGGCGGCACCCGCCCCCCCGGTGTGCGGCGAATGCACCGGGGGCTGACGCCGTCCAGCTCGCCAAGAAAGGTCTTGAGGACACCAGTGATGACAGACTTGCCAACTCAACCCCAGCGCGGGGACTTCCTCGGTCCTTTGGCTGTTGCGCTGGCGGCGCTGTTGGCTGTGGTGCTGACGCTCGATGCGGCGGGGGATTATCCGAAGCTGTTCGAGGGGCCGGGGGTCACGCTCGATGAATCGTTCAACGTCCAAATGGGGGTGTATCAGTGGAAAGTTCTGCGGGACTACAACCTCGCATTGCTGCACCCCGACAGCGTGCGCGAGGTTTTCGGAACGAATAACTACAATCCGGATCACCCGCCGCTGGGACGTCTCTGGTTAGGCTTCTGGCATGACCTGGTCGAATGGCTGTTCCCACCGAGCGATCATCCCGTCGATCAAAATGGAATTCGATTCGTGACCGACTGTGCTCGCGTCGGTTCGGCAACGGCGTTCGCGTTGACGGTGCTGTTGATCGGAGTCGCCGCGACGAAATGGTATGGCCGAACTGCCGGGATCGTCGCGGCGGTGTCGCTGGCCTTGATGCCTCGCGTGTTCGCTCACGCACACCTCGCGTCGCTGGAGACGTTTTTGAATCTTACGTATTCCGCGACGGTGCTGGCGGTCGCACATTGGTGGCGTGTGGAACCAAATCGCGTAGACGATTCACTCCGTGACTCGAATTCGAGTCGCGGAGCGATTCGACTACCTTGGTCGATTCCGGCTTTGACGGGAGTCCTGTTCGGTCTCGCGTTGCTCTCAAAGATGCAGACGATCCTGATTCCGCCGGTTGTCGGGGTGTGGGCGTTGTGGCACTGGCGAGTTCGCGCGATCAAGCCGCTGTTGGTCTTCGGCCTGGTTGGCTTGTTTGTGTTCTTCGTCGGTTGGCCGTGGCTGTGGCTCGACCCAGCCAAGCACTTTCGCGAGTACTTCGCTCGGACCACGAGTCGTGCCGTCTTGAATTGCTACTACCTGGGCCAAGTCTGGGCCGACAAGGATGTGCCGTGGCATTATCCGTTTGTGATGTTCGCGGTCACGGTGCCAATCGGATTGCATCTGCTGGGAGTGCTCGGCGCGGTGGGCCAAGCAACCCGAAGCGTCAGCGAGGGAGTTGCGGCAACAGCCCCTCGCTTACGCTTCGGGTTACTTGAGCCGCGCGAACAGTTGCTGCTGGCCGCGACGCTGTTTCCGCTCGTGTTGTTCGCCCTGCCGGGCGTCGCGGTGTACGACGGCGAGCGGCTGTTTCTCGTTAGCTATCCGATTTGGGCCGTGTTGATTGGTCGCGGGGCCGAGGTGACTTTGAGTCATCTCAGGCAGACAACGGAGTCCGGTCGGTGGCAACTCGTTGCCAGTCGCCGAGCACGCGGCGTGGCGATCACCATGTTCTTAATGGCTCAGAGCGTTGGCGTGATCGTGATGCACCCGTGCCAGTTGAGCTACTATAACCTGCTAGTCGGTGGCTTGTACGGCGCAGATCGGTTGGGCTTCGAGCGGACCTATTGGGGTGACAGCGTGACGCGCAGCTTGCTGACATTAGAGGTGTCGCGGAACGAAGGTGGATCGGTGGAGGTGATGCCGGTGCTGCATCAGTTTCAGCTCGACGAACTTCTACAGCAGTCACCGATCCTTAGGAGCCGGCGAATTCAACTGCTGCCCGCGAACCAACAGACCAATCAAAGCCCGGCCGACGGATGGTTGTACTTTTCTCGAAAGGCCGACGTGCCGCCCGATGTTTGGAACATGCGAAATGGTATCGGCGTTACCCGTCAGGGAGTCCGACTGGCTGCGGCAACAGGACTACAGTTGAAGTGAGCAATCGCTGTAGGCTCGTTGACAGGTTTTTTTCGCAGCCGTAGCCTGCCTGTCGATCGCGGTTCGTGAGGCATTGGAAACATTGAGACATGCCGGAAGTCAATAATTTCGCCGAGTTGGAAGTGTTGCTCGATCAGTGCCAGACGGCGCTGAACTATCGCTTTCACGACATCGAACTGCTGGCGATGTGTTTGACGCACGCTTCCTCGGCACGCACCCGACTGCACTCCAACGAGCGACTGGAATTCCTGGGGGACACGATCTTGGGAGTGGTCGTCTGTGAAGCGCTCTACCACCGCTTTCCGGAGTCGTCCGAAGGGGAATTGACTCGGATTAAGTCGATCGTCGTCAGCCGCGCCACTTGTGCCACGATGGCCGCTCGCGTGCGATTGGAAGAGTTCGTGCTCGTCGGCAAAGGACTGGATCACGGCGGACATATTCCGTCATCCATCCTGGCGGGAACGTTTGAGGGATTGATCGCCGGCATTTATCTCGATGGCGGACTCGAAGCGGCTCGCGAGTTCCTGACGCCGTTGATCACGCCCGAAATCGAAAGCTCAGCGGCGACTCTGCACGAGCAGAATTTCAAGAGCTTGTTGCAGCATATCGCTCAGAAAAAATTCGGAGCGACGCCGATGTACCGCCTGCTCGACGAACGCGGCCCGGATCACTCGAAGGTGTTCCACATCAGCGTCGTGGTGGCGGGACGTGTCTTCCCCGCCGCTTGGGGAGCGAATAAGAAAGAAGCCGAACAGACTGCCGCGCAACATGCCCTCGAAGAACTGCTCGGCGACGACGCGGGCGAAGACCGAAATGCCTCTCCGCCGGACCTTCGCGAATCAGCGGCCGCAGAGGGCTCCGCGGTGACTGCGTCAGAGGTCGCGACGCCCGACGTCACTGTTACCTCAATTGAGCCTGAACCGTTCGGCCTTGGTGTGGAACAATCCTGACGTCCAATGCGGCGATTTGAAGACTTTCTCTGGCACTCACAATCTTCCGTTCGATCTACCCTGCAAGTACTGACATGCCGCGCTCTCCGAAAACATCCGATCCTATTTCCGATCGCCCCGCATCAGCGGCCTACTTGGTCGTGCGCGATGGGGACAAATGGCAGGACATGTTTCGTCTGACTCCCGGTCAGGTGATGACCATCGGCCGCGCGCCCACCAATCGCATTGTGGTCCGTAGCGAACAGAGCAGTCGCAACCACTGCGAAATCTTCCAGGCGGGCCCCATGTGGGTTTTGCGGGATCTCGGCAGCCGCAACGGCACGACAGTCGATGGGCACCGCATCACCGGCGATTGGGAATTAGAAGAGGGGCAGACGATTCAGCTCGGTGCCTGTGAGATCACGTTCACTCACGAATTGTCCGACAACGCAATGCCGGCCGACGATGACGCGGAAATCGAATCCGGCACGCAAACTCTGGACAAGATTCCGGTGAAGGGACCGAAGTCGAGCGAACCGGAAATCGTCTCTCGCAAGAAGCGCACGAAGTATTCCCCTTCGAGTACCGCCGAACATGCCGGGCACGATCGCTTCAGTCAGGACATGGCTCAGCTTTGGAAACTCGCGGTCGAGATGGGTGCTGCGAAAGACGAAAAGCAGTTGGCAGATGTGGTGATTGATGGATTGCTGGTCGCGATTGGTGCCGACATCGGTGCGGTGCTCATGCTGCCGAAGCCGATGTCCGGCGGAACGCGCCCCAGCCAACTCCGAGTCGTGGCCTACAAATCTCAGGGAGAGCACTCGTATCAAACGATCTCGAAGGCACTGTCACGCATGGTGCTGGAGGACCGCGAAGCAGTGCTGGCTAAGAATGTCGCCGATGACAGCAAACTCTCCGATCGCGACAGCCTCGATGAAATCGAAGCCAAGAGCGTGATCTGTGCCCCGATTCGGAACGGCGATTTGGTTTATGGCTTGATCCATTTGTATTCGACGCTCAACGATGAATCGTTGGAACCGGAACATCTGGAATTCACCCTGGCCGTTGCCGATCAAATGGCGCTCGCCTTCGAGAACATCCGCGAAAAGCAATCACTCGCCGAAGGCTTGGCTCGCGCGCAGAACGAAAACGAGTCTTTGCGCAATCAATTGGCGATCGACACCGAGCTGATCGGCAATAGTCCGGAGATGCAGCAGCTCAAGCAGCAAATCAACAAGATTGCTCCCACCGATGCGACCGTTCTCATTCGGGGCGAAAGTGGCGTCGGCAAAGAATTGGTCGCGCGAGGGATCCACTTCGGCAGCGATCGCCGCGCCGGCCCGTTCGTCTGCTTAAATTGCGCGGCCTTGAGCGAAACCTTGCTGGAGAGCGAACTCTTCGGTCACGAAAAAGGCTCGTTTACTGGCGCGACCGGTCGCAAGCTCGGAAAGTTCGAGCAGGCGAACCGCGGTTCGCTGTTCCTCGACGAAGTCGGCGAAATGAGCTTGTCGATCCAAGCCAAATTCCTGCGTGTGCTCGAAGGACATCCGTTCGAGCGGGTTGGCGGCAGTTCTCCGATTAACGTGGATGTGCGAGTCATCGCGGCGACGAATCGAAATCTCGAAGACGCGATCCACGAAAAACTCTTTCGCAAGGATCTTTACTTCCGGTTGTTCGTCGTAGAGATCACGCCGCTGCCGCTGCGCGAACATCGTTCCGATATCCCAGTGTTGGCGAGTTATTTTCTACACCGCTTTGCGAAGAAAACCGGCCGACCGGTGCGCGGCTTCACGAACGAAGCGTTGGACGTGTTGTGCCAATTCGATTGGCCCGGCAACGTGCGCGAGTTACAGAACTGCGTGGAGCGCTCCGTTGTAATGAGCACCGGCGATTTGGTGTCGGCATCCGAGATCAAATTATCGGGACTTCGTGTTGCAGTCTCTGGCACCGCTCCGCCGATCAAGGCTGTGGCAGTCAGCGTGGCGGGGGAGAGTCCTTCCGATCTGCTGAATGAGACCGCGAAATCAGACAAGTCGCTAGAAGAGCTCGAGCAAGCACACATTCTGGCAACACTCGAAAAGACGCATTGGAACAAATCACAGACTGCGGCGATCCTGGGTGTCGAGCGTTCGACATTGGATCGAAAGCTCAAACGCTATGGCTTCAATCGTCCTGAATGAATGACGCCAACGACGGGTGATGTCGTCTGTCACGATGCGGGATTTCTGTTTGATTCGATCGGCTTTGTCGGAGATTCAGATTTCTGAAAAAGTTGTTGACATTCTGCGAGATCCCTCGGACAATCCGCTCGTCTTTGTGAGTTCCCACCGCAGTTTTTCCTTCCTGCTGCCTGTGATTAACGTCGCTTTTCCAATGGACTTTCTGTTTGCGACGTCGCTCGGTGATTAACGAGCCTTCTGTGAGTAAAACGTGGACTTGATCAACGCTGTGGTTGTCTCTTGTCCCGAATTTGGTGTCCCCTGAAACCATTAGAAATTGGAGTTGGACGCATGTCTTATCCGCTCGAGGCAGATTCGGACCTCGATGATGACGCTGGTTTGCACGAGGGTGGCTTCGCGATCGGGGAGTCAGACGACTTCTGCGACGAATACGAAGACGTAGACTTTGCGGCGATTGGGGTGGAACCCAGTGAGCCGACCAAAGCCAAACCAGGATCCGAGGAAAAAGTGTTGATGCTCGCCGCACGTTATGCCGCCGGCATGCCGCTGTGGCACAATGACGACTGCACGGACCACGGTCCGGCACGCGATCAACGCATAGACGCTTAGTCATCACGCTGTCAACAAAAAAGCTCCTCCAGGTAGACACCTGGAGGAGCTTTTTTTGTTTGCCGAGAGGAGATCGTTCGCAAGCCTCATCCGTGGGCGTGTCGCAGCACGGTTTCAACTTCAGCGAGTTGGTCGGGCGTGTTGACCCCCAGCGCTTCGGCGATCGTTAGTTTTGGAGCCGCAATCACGCACTGGCCTTGAGCCTTAAGAATTGCCGGGACATCGGTCAGATAGTACTCGGCTTGGCTGTTGTTCGGACGAATTTGAGTGAGGGCTTGAAACAGTCGGCGGCCGTCGAATGCGTAGCAGCCGGTGTTGATCTCGCGGATTGCAGCTTCGGTCGGCGTCGCGTCTTTTTGCTCGACGATGCGGAGGAATTCGCCTGTCTCCGACCGCACGATGCGGCCGAGGCCGTTGTTGTTTTCGGTGATCGCGGTTCCTATCACGGCCGCGGCGTACTGATCGCGAAGTTCGTTAAGTAACGCCGCGAGCGATTCGCCGCGCAAGAGCGGCGTGTCTCCAGCTAGCACCAGCACAGGGCCGTCGTGATCAGCCAGTTGTCCGGCACACATCATCACGGCATGGCCGGTCCCTTTCTGTTCGGCTTGCAATGCGAACTCGACATCGCGATGAGCGGCAAGGCTCTCGCGAACGTACTCCGCTTTGTGTCCGACGACCACGACCAACCGTTTGACTCCCGCGGCGCGAGCGGCGTCTAAGACGTACTCGATCATCGGCCGGCCGCACGCCGCGTGCATGACTTTCGGTAACTCAGACTTCATCCGAGTCCCCTTGCCGGCAGCCAAAATGATTGCAACGGGTTCAGACACAACAACCTCCGTAGGTCATGCCGAGTTGTTTCGATCTGGAAGTGTTTTCTTCTCGACGATTCGGACTACTTCCTTACGATCGTGGCTCGACGATTAGAACCGGATGCCAATGCGGCCGATGAAACCGGAGTTGATATCAAAGTCAGGGCCAAGCCGCTGATCAACACGGCGGCCGAAGACCCAGCCACCTTCGATGAAGCCCGACACAATCGGACTGCTTTTCCGCATGCCGATCAAGATGCGGTAGTCTTCGAGTTCAATTTGATCGACGCGGCTCGTAACGGTTCCGTCGGGTGAAGGTGGTGGCACAAAAGCCGATGAACCGATCTGATAGGACTCAATGTGGTACTCGCCAGTGACGTAGAGCCAGACGTCCTCGCCCATATGGTTTCCACAGTAGTATTGAATGCGTGATTGTGGCCACATGATGCGGAACTCCCAACGATCATCTGGCAGCCAAACAAATCCGGCGTAGGGGATGACTCGATCATGGACGCGATCCCAAAAGCCGGCTCCCAACGCGACCTGGAAGTGCGGATCGAGTTGCCACAGCAAAACGCCACGACCGTCGAAGTTGTAGGCTTCGCGAGTAAGATTGTGGTCGAAGTCGGTGTTGATTGAGGGATTGAATGCCAACGTGAGCGCGAACGGCGCGAACTGACTGTTGAGCGGTGTTTCAAAACGGATATCCCAACCTAAACGATAGACACTGGCCGGCAAGTCGGCTCGGGTTGTGGTTGACGTCGAAGTTGGCCCGCTCCAACTGCGGTAGCCAAACTGGTGCTCCAACGAAAACAGCCACGGAGCCCACCATGTCGGGATGGTGTGGTTCAGGCCGATGTTGGCTTCGAAGACCTCAAATCTTCCGCCATCCGGCAGGCTGACGGGGCGATTCGGCAACCAGCCGATGTCGCCCCACAGCGAATAGCCCAAACGATACGGCTGAGGTCCGTTGGCTCCCCACGTTGAAATGCCTGGAGGTGGAGCCGTCGTGAATGGCGCTGGGCTGAGTGGCTGCACAAACGGCTCGACGGTCTGAGTCTGCACCGGTGGATCATAGGGCTCGTCGTTGGATCGAGCCGGCGGCGATGTGACCTGAGCAGGAGACGACGGCACCGCGAAGGTGGGCTGGACAGTTCTTGGGGCTGGCTCCCCGCGCATGCCGTCCGCCAATTGAATCTCAGGGCTTTGAGCGCGAATGATGGCATCGCGGTGAGCACGCAAGAGGCTTGGAAAACGCCTTGTATTGGCACCTTTGCGCGGAGACGCTGGTGGCCCGAAGTTGGCAGAATTGTAGGCCGACCAGAGATCGTATGGGGATCTTCTGGCGGCCGCATCCGACTCCGGTGCGGTGACTTCATCGAACAGCCCAATCGGCTCGGAGCGAGCGAAGATCGCGGACGGATCGATGTCCGGAGCGGAAGGGGGAGTCCAGGAACTCGACAGCGCGAGAACACAGAAAACCAGTGAGGTGTTCACGGTAGAACCTGCGTTAAGAGGGGGAGAGTTGAACCGCTAAGTCTCGGCCAGAGGTGGGAAAGGAGGGCCGAAACACAAACGGGATCCGAATGGGATGGCGGTTGTGGCACAGATCGCGAAATCGGTCAACACCATTCGGCAAGAAGTGCGAGTCGGGTTGGCGAGAATTGTCGTTTTGGTGGCGGTGTGAGAATTCGGCTCAAGCCCTGCGAAGCACGCGATGCAAACGAAAAGAGCCTGGTCGCTCGCAATTGAGTGACCAGGCTCTCGCGTCTTGATGCCACAGTGAGCCGGCGACTACTTGTGGTAGCCGAGGCTCACCATGACGTTGTACAGCTCTTCGTAAGTGATGAAGCGGCGGCGATGTAGCAACTTGTATTGGTCGATCGCTTTGGCCAGTTCTTGAGCATCCGGGTTCAACAGGCTGTGCGAGTCACGGAATTGGCGACGCTCGTGTCCCTCTACAGGGCGACCGTCATTGCCTTGGCGACGGTCCATGAACGTGACCGGCTTCTGCTCAAGTAATTGGGACATTAGCATAGTTCCTCGAGCGTTCGACCGAAAACTTAGGTCACGCGGGACGGTTGAGCAAATCGGCTTCGCGTGGGACGGGGTAATTCAGCCCCCTCGGCCGTCGCTGGCTGCGGATTCCGTGGAATCCTTCCCACTGGCGCGTCCCGGACAACTGGAACGCGCTCCGTTCCGCCAATCGTCGACTGGCCTTTTTTGAGGCCGGACGACGGAACTAGACATCAATCGTTCGACATCGGTTCAAGGCGAGCATGAAGATCACAATCCTCGGTGGCGGCGGGATGGCAACGGCTTGTGCGATTGTGCTTGCCGAGCACACCGGACTCGACGTGTCGATTTGGGCGCGCAATGCCGAGTACGCGTGCGACATGGCGGTCTCGCGAGTCAACGACCGTTTGCTGCCCGGCGTCCGCATCCCCGATCAGATCCACATCACGTCCGATGTCGCATCGGCCGCAGTCGGAGCCGACGCGCTGATCGCGGCCGTCCCCACGGCCTTCCTCCGACAAGCGCTCACCGACATCGCTGACAAATTGCCGGCTGGCGTCCCGGTCCTGAGTGTCATTAAGGGACTGGAGAACAACACCTTCGCTCGTCCGACGCAGATCATCACCAGCGTTCTCGGTGCGCGACCGGTCGCTGCGCTTGGTGGGCCATGTCATGCGGAAGAGGCCGCTCGCCGAATGCCGGCCAGCGTCGTCATCGCCAGCGAGGATGAGGCGTTCGCCACGCAGGCTCAAAAACTTTTTGCGACCGACCGTTTCCGCGTTTACACGAATCGCGATTTGCTCGGCGTCGAATTGGCGGGAGCGTTGAAGAATGTCATTGCGATCGCGGCCGGCATCTGCGATGGACTCGGTTACGGCGACAATGCCAAGTCCGCGCTCATCACGCGCGGACTGGCCGAGATGAATCGCTTCGGCATCGCGTTGGGGGCCGACAAGCAAACGTTTTTTGGACTCGCCGGACTCGGCGATTTGATCACAACTTGCGTGAGCCGTCATGGCCGCAATCGCGGAGTCGGGGAACGGCTGGGTCTGGGCCAAACGATCTCTGACATCCTCGCCAGCATGACCGCGGTGGCCGAGGGGGTGACGACCGCTCGCAGCATTCACGAACTCGCTCGGCAAAAAGGGATCGACATGCCGATCGCCCGCGAAGTCTTCGCTGTGCTGTTCGAGTCGAAATCCCCGGCCGCCGCCACCGAGTCACTCATGCAACGCCCGCCTCGCGGCGAGTGAGAAGTGTCAGCCGACGTACGAATCAAACACCCGAACCTGCTTCCAATTGGGTTTGTTCGCTTCGATGAACTGCGTATGGCGCGGAGCCACCTGGTAGTCGTCTTGAGCTTTGCGGCTGTCGAAAACGACGTGCAAACTCACATGAAATGCTCGGTCATTGACCGGGCGATCCAGGTCCGGGACCAGTGTGCCTGCGGAGAAATAGACCTCTCCGGGATGCCCTTTGAGGTACTTGTGGCAGTCATCAATCAGCTTCTGCTGAGCGGCGGGGGAAGCATCGTGCAACGTGAAATAAACCATATGAGCCAGGTGCGGGTTCAAGGTGACGGTCCTCAAAATGTGGTGGTCCGGGGAAACGGGGCGGCATTCTGGCGGTCGAGTTCGTGACAGTCGAGGTCTGTGGAAAGACGACATACAGTGGCACTTGCTGGTTGACCGATGAGACAATTCAGCATACTTTGATGCCCGCTTCCTGCCGGCCGGTTTGGAGATCAGTTGGCTCCCGCCTTCCTTTTGATGTGGAGAAGCCCGCCATGCTGACGCTTTTTTCGCGAAATGCTCACCCCAACTGTGACGGTATCGGCCGTCGTGACTTCATGAAGATCGGTGGTTTGGGATTGGGCGGATTCGGTCTGCCACAGTTGTTGGCTGCTCGCGAACAGGCGGCGAAGAGCGGCAAGAAAGTCAAAGACACGTCCGTCGTGTGGCTCTGGCTGGGTGGTGGTCCGACGCACGTCGAGACGTTTGATCCAAAAATGTCCGCTCCGGTCGAGTACCGTAGCGTCACCGGCGAGGCCACGACCTCAGTGCCTGGAGTCACGATCGGCGGTCAGTTCGAGAAGATTGCTCAGCAAGCCGAACATTTCGCTTTCGTCCGTTCATTCGCGCACACCAACAGCGGACACGGCGGCGGCACGCACTTCTTGATGACCGGCTACGACAATCGCATGGTCGACAACGGTGGCCAGCCGACTCGGCCGTCACTTGGTTCGATCACCGCTCGCGTGCGCGGCGCGAATCACAAAGAGACTGGTATGCCAACGTACGTCCGACTGGACGGCATCGGCTCGGATGGCCCGGCGTTTCTCGGTACGGCGTACGCGCCGTTCGGGACAAACAACCAAGCTAAGACCAACATGGCGTTGCGCACGTCACTCGAACGAGTTGAAGATCGTCGCGGATTGCTCGAAGGCTTTGATACGTTCCAGCGAGACGCGGATCGCACCGGATTGATGACCGGGTTGGATGCTTTCGAGAAGCAAGCCTTTAACCTCGTACTCGGCGATGCGACCGATGCGTTTGATCTCAAGAAGGAAAACAGCAAGGTGGTTTCGCGGTATGGCAAGGGCCTTGGCGAACAACTGCTGATCGCTCGCCGTCTGTGCGAAAAAGGCTGCGGGTTCGTGACACTGAATTACGGTGGCTGGGACATGCACGGCAACATTTTGCAGAGCATGAAGGGGCGTGCCCCGACGCTTGATCACGCCGTCGGGACGTTCGTGCAAGACGTGCAGGAGCGTGGCTTGGGTGACAACATTCTGTTGGTCATCTCCGGCGAGTTCGGTCGGACCCCGAAGATCAACCGCAATGCGGGCCGCGATCACTGGGCACCGCTCAGCACGCTGGCCCTCAGTGGCGGCGGCTTGAAGATGGGACAAGTCGTGGGCGAATCCGATTCGAAGGTCACTCGCCCGCAGACCCGCCCGATCACGCCGCAAGACTTGATGGCGACTGTGTTCGACGTGCTCGGCATCGAGCAACAGACACAGTTCGTCAACCAAGGTGGCCGGCCGGTCTTCATGGTCGAGAGCGGCAAGCCAATCCCGGAACTGGGAGGCGTGGCTTAATCCGCGTCGCATGTAAATCACAACAAAATCAGCCCGGAGGCAAGTAAACCTTCGGGCTGATTTCGTTTTTTCGGCTCTCCGCCATTCGTGTTGATTTCGGTGCCATGTGAGCCGCAAGGCGTTAGCCGCGGGTTCTTTTCCTCGACCCGCGGCTAGCGCCTTGAGGCTCACGAATTCGTCTTCAACACGAATGGCGGAGAGCCGTTTTTTTCTGAGAGGTAGCTGCACCTCGTCAGAGTGCGGGCGATCTGGCAATCGGCCCGCGTTCTGGCGAAACGCGGCGAGTGCGTTGTCAGAGCAAAGAATTTGGGTAGAGCAAATCAGCCACAGGGCGCTAGCCCCGGTTCGAGCGAGATTAACCGGGGCTAGCGCCCTGCGGCTGATTTAGGGAGCCCCAATTCTTAGTGATGACACCGCACCAGGGTGAAGCGCGTAATCAAAGCCGTGCGAAGTATCCGCGTCGACGTCGACTAGCGATCTGACTTCGCGGCCGGATTGTTCTTCAGCGTTTCTTTGAGCGTCGTGATGAGCACGAAGGGCTTGCCGGCATCGTCGGCCACGATTCGACGGCCGAGTTTGTGGGGAAACGTGACTTGCTTGAGCAACAGGCCCCATGTTGATTTTCGCATGGGGACGGTGACTTTCAGTTCGCTCAGTTCAATTCCATCGGCTTCGATGGCGTGATAGTCGGTGAGGATCGGAACTTCGGAGGCGTCTGCTGCGGCGGTCAGAACGTCGGTCAGCGGGACGTCGTCGAGATTGACGGGGACCACTTTGAAGAGCGCCGGGACAATCTGACCTTGCGGCTTATCGGGATCGAGCGGCCAGCCGATCGGCCAAGAGTCTTGCCCCTCCTCACGCGGTGAGACGGCAAGTTCGATACTTCCGTCCGGTGTGCGCAGCGGCTTGAACACTAATCCGAACTCACCGAGCGCCGCGGCCAGCGCGGTGCCGGCGCTGAGGCCGCGAGTGGTCTGTCGCAGTGTCTTGTCCGAATCGATCATGCGAGCAGCACGTTGCGCTTCCGGTGTCATTCGTAACGGATGCTTTTCTGGCAGCGACAGTTTGCCAAGCACTGCTTCGAGCGAAAGACCTTGTGTGTCGGCAGTGACTTCGCGGCTGAGTTCTTTCATCACGGCAGCGAACTGTCGTTCGTCGAGTCCGAAGAGTGGCTTGCCCTGTGGAGCGCCTTGCGCTCCGTAGGTTTTGAGTTCGCGAATCCATTCCGCCAGTTTCTCCGCTTCGGCGAGCGTGAAGTTGCGATCCTGGCAGAGAATCTTTCCGTTGCGTTCGAGCACCGCGACGACGGTGACACGTCGCATCCGGCCCAGTTTTTGTTCCTTCACTTCCGGCTTGTCGCCGGAGACTGCTTGTCGCATCTGAAATCGAATATCGAGCTTCTGAAGCCGCTGACCCCACGCCTGAGCATGTTCGGTCGCCGCCGTTGCACCGGCGATGAGTTCGAGCGTGACTTCCGTTTCCGGAGCCTTGTTCAATCCATCGTCGGGCAGCCGAGTGGTCTGCAGCGGCTTACGCGGCGACTGAGCCGAGACGAGACCACTGCAAACGCTCCATCCAGAAACGATTGCCGAGGCCAACCAAGTTCGACGAGTGAGTAACATGCCATGACCTTTCAAGTCGAACGGAAGAATCTCAAATCTCAAATCTCAAATCTCAAATCTCAAATCTCAAATCTCAAATTCCAAATCTCAAATCTCAAATTTGAAATCTCATTTCTCCGGCGTCTCATCTCGATTTTCAGCAGCCGTTTTCTCGCGATCGAGTCGTTCCGCCTCACGTTTCTGCTGGGCTTCCTCGTTCGCCGCATCAAGCTTCTTTTGAAAAGCCTCGCGCCGTTGCCGCTGTTCAAACGCCTGTTTCGACTTGTCGGTGAGATGCCGTTGTCCCTCAATGTCCGAGTTCTGCAAGCTATTCGCCCAACCGCGAATCTGCCGCGAGATCCCTTCGCATTCCGATTTGAAATTTGAAATCTCAGATTTGAAATGACTCAAACCCGCGCTCTGAGATTTCAAATCTGAAATTTGAGATTTCAATTCTGCTTTCCCCACCCGCGCTTCCTCAGCCAACATTCGCTCCATCACTCCCAGCATCGACCGCACTTCTCCCGCCGACCCGCGAGCAATGTAGAGGAACTGCAACAACTCATTCGTCGTCCCACGCTCGAACCCTTCCGCAATGTTGTTGGAGATCGAAAGTGCCGACCGCTGAAGCTGATTGGCCAAATCCCCTTTCCCACGAAACCACGCCTGAACCGTCCAGTCAAACATTTTCGCCGCCACATCCGCCGCCGCTTGCCAGACCGGCAGGTCTTCGAAGCGTTCGTACTTCATGGGAATCTTCCTGATCTGAAATCTGAAATCTGAGATTTGAAATCTGAAATTTGAGATTTGAGATTTGAGATTTGAGATTTGAGATTTGAGATCTGAGATCTGAAATCTGAGATCTGAAGTCCACAACAAAAAAATAGCCGACGGCACGCCGTCTCGCCCCCACGCGACGACGTGCCGTTCGGCATTGGGCCCCCCGGCCTCATGTGCGATTACGGGAAGACGATGCGGGGTAAGGTGAAGTCTCTGTAGGACTGCGGAGCCGCTCCCAGCGGGGAGAGTCCGGGGAAGAAGCTCTGGATGCGAGTACGGTTCGCCGTCGGCAAGACACCCCACTCGAAGGGGCGTTCATCAAGTTGCGGATTACCGGACTCCAGCGAAGCGGCGTCGTCAAAGCCAAGGTTCTTGCTGGTGAATTGATTCGTATCGACATTGATTCCCAACTGGGCCTGGGCGGCGACCGTCGCGCCGGACACTCGGAACGCCGACGGGCCTTGACCAAATGAAACGCTGGTAATGACGAAGAGGTTGCCATCGCGGGGAGCTCGACTGAGTCCCGGTTGAAGTTGAAAAGTTTGATTGCTCGTCTTTTGATCCGGTGTCAAACCGATGAGTCCCGGCAAATCCGAGTTCGAGGAAATCGGGCCTCGTCCCGTCTTCGCCACATTGCTGACTCGGTCCACAAAATTGCCTTGTGCAACGTGGAAGATATTGGGATTGTTGGTTGCTTGCGCTCGGCCAAAGTCATCGGCGAAATTGTTAATAACCACGGCTTGTTCCGTTCGCACGGGCTGTTGTGGATCAGTGGGGAGTCCTGAGAACGGATCGGGAGTTTCGTCGATGAACACTAAAGACGCTCCCCTGTTGAGGAATGCTCCGGTGGAAATATTGCTGGTACCTCTCAGAATCGCTGCGGATGGATTCGAACGCGGATCGGCGTCAAAGAGAACCGCGTCGAAAAGGGTGTTAATCGAGAGTTCGACTCGGAACGGTTGGTTGTTAACTGGGGTGGGAACCGGCGTATTCAAGGCAAAGAATGTTCCCCCGGCTAGCCCCGAATAGCTGCTGACGATCGAGGCGTTCGCATCTGTGTCGGCAGCCGTTGTAAACACGACTTCTCGGAGGTCGTACACGGCCGCTCGGTCATCCAATGGCGTGCCCGGCGGATCCACAGAATCGCTCGCGAAGAACGACGTTCGCGTCGCGTTGTCACTCCCCGTAGCCGGGTCGTCTGTGACTCGACTGTTATGGACGCCGACCACACGTCCGAAGATCGGCAGGGTCACTCCTGGAATGTTCAACTGCGTCGAAAGGTTTTGTCCGTTGCGCTGCGGGTTCTCGTCGAAGAACGCGCCAAAGTTGGTGACGTCCAACGAATCGCCCGAGTTGTGTTCAAAGATCATGTCGAGTCGGGCAACAAGTTGATTGTTGACGCCCGCGCCGGAACCGCGGAACGATCCCACATAGACATCCGCGCCAAAGTTGCCTTCGAAACCTGACGTGAGATCACGTTGGCCTTGGTCATCGAGACCATTGTTGGTGACTTTGGCAATGATCCCGCCGGGTTGCAGACGGTTGAAGAAGCCCAAGCTGCCAAAATTCGCGCCAGTCGAGGCGATAATTTCGTCTGCGTTGCGGAATCCCGTTTCACCAAAGAGCGCTACCGCAGTCCCACCCGGAGCGCTGGCAAAGTCCGCGAATCCGGTGTTCGGATTGCCGTTCGCGTCGACGCCTTGGCCAAACAAGACTGGTGCGATCGTGTTGTCGGTCGTTCCACTGCGAATGACCAATCCCGAACCGGTGATCGTGTCGATGGGCGCCCCATTCACGCCGATGTTGAGCTGCTGACCGTTCTTGATGATCAAGTTGTGATGCACTTCCAACGCCAGTCGCGGCACGCTATCGACATCGCCATCCGTTAGCATTCCGCGTGTGGGATCTTCAGGATTGGACGGAACCGGCGTATCTCCCGATTGTCCTTGCGTTAGCGAACCCGTATTGACGACGTAGATTCCTTCCTTGTTATTTGACGAGACTTTGTTGTCCACGAGACGCACCGTCGTGTCCGTCGGTGAAAACTGATTTGACGTTCCGGGGATTGTCGAGACGGGTGGATCAACACTGTCTGTCGCTCCCGTTTCCGGCGGGCCTACGTCGAGATCCTCCGGCAAGCGGCGCCCACCTTGATTGAGGATGTCGATTCCGCGAAGGCCGTTGGTGTCGATCGTGTTGGCTTGGATCACAGCCGTCAGCGGGAAGAAGCCGGGATGAAGTTCCGCATCGTGCAAGAGAGAGGGGTTATTGGCGTGACGAACTTCGATGCCGTCATTCAGGTTGCTGCGAATCTCGTTGCGGAGCACTTCGACAAACTTCGGACCGGAGGCACGCAGCAAGAGCTGGCTGCTCGGTTGGAGCATCAATTCCGGGGCGAGCGTCTGGTTGGCCACGTTTCCGAACTGGTCGAGCAACACCGATCGGATCGCGATGCCGTTGCCGTTATCGCTGCCGGTTGTCGTCGCGACCGCAGTCGCCAGGGCTGCCGACACGCCGTTGTTGGTGATCGTGTTGCTGTCGATCGTCAAGCGGCCCGGACCGTTCACCAGGATGCCGTCAAAGCCACTGCTGTCGATCAGGTTGCCGCCAATCAACAGATTGTTCGCCGGAAGTCCTTCGAGATTCGTCGCCGCGATTTCGTTGAAGATGTTGGTGGAAGTTCCATCAAGTCGGATACCACGGGCGAAGCTGTTCGTAATCGTGTTGGCTACCCAGTCGCCACCGATCTCACGCATGTCGGTCGAGTGACCGAAGTTTTCGGTCGTTAAGATTCCGTTGCCGCTGGCAAAGTTGGCCAGCGAGGCCACGGTCGTCGTGCCGTTGCCGCTAATCAGATTCCGCCCGATATCGACATTCAATCGGGCATCCGCCGCGACGTTCATGTGAATGCCGCTCAGACGGTTGAGTGTGATTTCGTTTCCACGCAAATCGAATCCGAGAATGCTGCGTCCACCCTCTGAGGCGTCGATGCGAATGCCGTCACCATCCAACTGACCGTTGAGATTGCGATCCTGAGCTCCCAACACGCCGGTGCCGAGGAGATCTTCACCGTTGAGGGTGATGAGGTTTTGGGAGATCACGACGTTTTCGACCACGACGTTGTCGAGGCGGCGGAAGTTGATGCCGTCGCCGCCGTTATTCGCGATGCGGTTGTCACTGATCGTGAGGTTGCGGAGCGTCGTCTCTTCTCGGAAGTTCACGGCAATGCCGTGGCTGTTATTTCCCACCGCTGCGGTCGTGCCGCCGATCACGTTGTTGAGGATCGCCGAGTTGCTCACGAGAGCCGTCGCCAGCGAGAAGGAGTCTTGCCCGCGTGTTCCGATAAAGATCCCCTCACCGGAGAACGGCGTGCTAAGCGCATCCAGCACGCCGTTGCCGTTGAGGTCTTCGGCCGGGTCGAGGACGCCGTTTCCGTTGCGGTCTTCGCCGAGGTCATTGGTTGTGCCGGTGATCAGGTTGTTCTCAATCCGGAACGACCCGACCGCCGTGTTCTGAGCCAGGATCGCAATGCCAACTCCCGCGTTGTTCTGGAACAGGTTGCGATCGGCGTCGTTCGGGCCACCGATCGAAACGTCGAATGTGCCGTTGGTCGCGGTCAGGCTGAAGCCGGGTCCGAGCAGCACGTTGTTCGGACTGCCAATCAGCGAGTTGCCCACGAATTGGCCGGACAGCACGCTGTCGGTGATGTCGATCACGATGCCGCCTTGGCCGTTCGCCCCGCGATTCGAGGTCAGGCCGGCGATCCGACCCAATTGGAAGTTGCCACCCGTGCCCGTGACTGAGAACCCGTTGCCAGCACTGTTGCTGACATCGTTCATAAACAGGCCCAGATCGAGGAACCCATTGCCGTTGACGTCTTCGCCGTCATCCAGAATGAAGTTGCCATTGATATCCTCGGTGGACGGAATGCTGATCGTGCCGTTGTTGGTGGCATTGAACAGGATGCCGTTGCCGCCGGAGTTCGTCAGCGAGTTCGCGGTGAATTGATTCAGCGTGATGGTGCCGCTGTTGGCGTTCGCGACGAATCCGTCGCCCGTGCTGCCATCCATCGCGTTGTTGGTGACTCGCGTGTTGACCGTGCCGTTGTTGAGCGTATTCAGCGAGATCGCGCTCGTGTTGCTGCCAGTCGTGTCGTTGACGATGTTGCTGCTGAACGTGTTGTTGTTGATCTGGACCAGGTCGATCATGCCGGAGTCGGCGGTCACGTTGATTCCCGGTCCGGAGTTGCTCCGCACAACGTTGTTGACGATCGAACCGTTGATCTGGGCAGACGACGCGGCCACGGTGCTCAAGTTGATGCCGCCCGCGTTGGCCGCCGAGCCATTGTTCTGGATCGCGTTGTTCAACAACCGCAGATTGTTGATCTGTCCGTCTTCAGTGGCCTGAGCCGAGAAGCCGGCTCCGCCATTGAACTGAATGTTGTTGCCGACAAAGGTCGGGCTGTTGAGCACCGCAGTCTGCGAGACACGCAGTTCGACACCTGGCCCGCTGCCGCTGTTGTTGCCGTTCGCGTTGACGACGAACTGCGCCGCCGTCGGATCGGTCGCGTCCGCTTGCAAGGTGCCGGACAACACTTGCCCGCTGGCAAAGGTGGCCGTAACGGTCGAGCCAATGAATTGGTTGCCGGTCAAAGTCGGGATGGACGTGCCGGCGGCCGCCGTGCCGACGTTGAAGTTGAACCGCTTGGGCAAGTCTTCGCCGTAATCGAGCAGTCCGTTGGTCGTGCCGGGAGTGGTTCCGTTGAGAATGACGTCTTCGGTGACATCGAGCACTCCGTTGACCGATTGGAAGTTGTTGAATTGCAGGTTCAACGCCGTTGCCTGATCGGTGACCGTGAAGCCCATGGTCGTCCCATTGACCGAGGTCAGGCCGGCCGTGACGTTGGTGCCGTTGGCGGCACCAAAGATCGTCGAACCCAGACCGGCCGTGTTGAATTCCAACCCTGCTGGTGCGAGATTCCACACCAAACCGGTGATATCTCCCGCTCCCAACGACGAGGCGTTGATGAACGAGAATCCTTGCAGGTTGGCATCGAGCTGGCCGTTGCCGTTCGCGTCCTCGCCGGGATCGAGCAGACCGTTTCCGTTGGTGTCCTCATTGATGGTGAGGAACAGCGAGCGGTCGAGGATACCGTTGTTATTCAGGTCTTCCGTGTCGAGGATGCCATTGTTGTTGCTGTCTTCACCCAGGTCGAGAATGCCGTCGTTGTCCCGGTCTTCCGTGTCGAGAATGCCGTTGCTGTTGCGGTCCTCGGTCAGACTGCCGCCACCCTGACCAATAATCGTGTTGTTGAGCGTCACGATATTGCCGATGGCCGAGCCAGTGAGATCCACGAACATCCCGCCCGCACGGTTCGCCACGAAGTTGTTGGCGTCCAGCGGATTGGCCGCATCGAGCGTGCCGTTGCCATTCAGGTCTTCGCCGGAATCGAGAACACCGTTGAAGTTGGCGTCCTCGTTGCTGATGAAGCCAATGTTCGCGTTGACCACACCGCTGTCCGTCGTGATCGAAAAACCTCGTCCGAGGTTTCCGGTCGAGTGATCTGAGGTGAGGCCAAACTCGTTCCGAATCGCGATCAGATTGATGGTGGCGTTGTTGATGCTCTGAATCGCGAGTCCATCGCCCGTGTTGCGAGTGAATTGGTTGTTGGTGATCAGGAAGCCGCCGTCGAGCCGTCCGTTGCGGTTC
>SXKJ01000276.1 GCA_005778115.1 Planctomyces sp.
ATCCCGCCGACCTGCGGCGCCGCCTGTTCGGCGGTCAGGTGCTCGCGCAGGGGCTGGTGGCGGCCCAGCGCACCGTGGAGGGCCCCCCCCGGTGTTTGCGACGAATTCACCGGGGGGCTGACGCCGCCCCGCTCGCCAAGAGGTCTTTGGCGCTTGGCCGCTTGCGATTCAGGGGAGTTCACTTAAGCTGTCCGCCGGGTGCCGAATGGCGCAGGCGAATTCAGAAACTCCAATTATCCGATGAATGACCATGCTTAAGATCGAGACTGTTTCCGGTACGGCGGTGCCGTTGTTGTTGGATGACATTGATACGGATCGAATCATTCCCGCACGGTATCTGCGGTGCGTGACCTTCGATGGACTCGGCGAACACGCTTTTGAGGATGACCGGCAACAAGATTCGCGGCATCCGTTCGATGACCCGCGATTCCAGGGGAGTCGCGTGCTGGTGGCCGGCCGGAATTTTGGCTGCGGCTCGTCGCGCGAACATGCTCCGCAGTCGCTGCTGCGTTGGGGCATTCAGGCGATCGTGGCGGAATCGTTCGCCGAGATCTTTTTCGGCAACTGCACCTCGCTGGGAATTCCCTGCGTCTGTGCGTCGCGAGCCGATTTGGAAAAGCTGGTTGCGGCGATTCAGGCCGACCCGAAGCTGGCAGTGACGGTTGATCTTGTCGGTTGCGAAGTGCGGTTCGGCTCGCAATCGGCGAAGGTCACGATGGTCGAGAGTGCTCGCGGTTCGCTCGTCAGCGGGCAGTGGGACTTTCTCGGCCAGTTGCTCGACAACAAACCGGGCATCGCGGCGACGGCAGCGCGGGTGCCGTACTTGAATGGCTTCAACGCGGCGTCGTGAGGTTCACCTGCGCTCGGCGCGGGTCTCCTGACCCCGCCGCACTTTGGACCGCAGGTCTCCGCTGCGTTCGGGAGACCTTCGGTCAACGCACCGTGGCTCGGTCAGGAGACCGGCCACAGCGCTGAGACCCGATCATGTGGAAGTTTGCGATTCGTAATCTGTTCAGCCGCCCGGCACGCTCGGCATTGTCGCTGTTGGGGCTGACGGTGGCGGTCGCGGGGATGGTGGGGCTGTTCTCGGTCGCGCGCGGGTTGGAGCAGACGTTTGAACGTAGCTTCAAGGGCATTCCCGGAATGGTCATCGTCCAGGCGGGAGCACCGCTGCCGCTGTTCTCGAAGTTGCCGACTTCCTGGAAAGAGGACATCGAAAAGGTACCGGGAGTGTATGTGGTCGCTCCCGAAGTCTGGCTGCGAGCCAACATCATCGAAGACAAACCGGTGATGGCTCCGCCTCGAATTTTGCTGGGTGTGGATATCCCCTCGCGGCTGAAGTTGCGGAAAGGGGTCTACACAGAGTCGATGATCGAAGGTCGCTTTCTGGCTCCCGATGACCATGGAAAACGGGTCGTCGTCATCAGCCGGCAGATTGCTGACGAGCATCACAAGAGAGTCGGCGACTTGATGGACATCAACGGGATCGAGTTTGAAATCGCCGGGATGTATCACATCGGTTCGCTGCTGTTAGATGTCGCGATCCTGGTGGATGGCGAGACGCTGCGGCAGCTCGGCTGGTTCGATGCGCAGGCGGTGAGCGGGTTCTACGTCGAATCGGATCTCGGTGCGTCGAATGAAGAGGTCAGCCAGCGCGTTCGTGATTTGTTGCAGGAACGGACGCTGACGACCCCATCTCCGTTGTCCTTCTTGGCTCTGGCTGGATTGGGGTCGCCGAGTGCAACGAACAAATCAGAATCGAGCAGTGTTGGCGGTTGGTTGTTGAAGGCGTTTGCGGGATCGGACTCTGATAAGTCGTCTGACGGCAATCAGCGTGAGACCTCTAATTCATCGGAGCCTACCGAGGGGCTGACGCCCCCCGCTCGCCAAGAGAGGCCGAAGCGTCCGTCGCCGGTGGAGGTTCGCAATGCATCGGATTTCTCTGAACGTTTCAAAGAGATGGGCGAGGACTTGAACTTGATCCTGACGGTGCTGACCGGCATCGGCATGACGATCGCCGTGCTGAGCATCGTCAACACGATGCTGATGAGCGTCTCTGAACGAGTCATCGAGTTTGGCATTCTCAAGGCGAACGGCTGGACGCCGTGGGACGTCCTGAAATTGATCACAGCCGAAAGCGCAACGCTCGGACTGGGAGGCGGAGTTCTGGGAGCGCTCATCGGCTGGGTCGCGACGGGAATCATCAATGCTCAGTGGCCCGACCGAGTGAATTTGTTCGCCAGTCCGGGCTTGTTGGTTTTTAGCGTCGCGTTCAGCACAGTGGTCGGTCTAATGGGGGGCTTGTATCCAGCCATCTGGGCCATGCGCCTGTCGCCAATGGAAGCCATTCGCCGCGGCTAACGACTTCAGTTCTGAAAAGGATTCCCATGCCATGTCGCTCAACTCTGTGCCGCTAAGTTATTGCACCAACATGCATCCTGGGCTGACGGTGGCTCAGGTAGAACGTGGCCTGACGGAATTCACGGTGCCTGCTGGCCAGCGATTCGGCTCGCCGTTGGCGGCGGGGTTGTGGTTGGCTCAGCCAGTGATTCGCGAGTTGTTGTCTGAGGCCGAGGGAGCGAAACGATTCGCAGCACGAGTGGCCGAGTTGGGTTTGTGTGCTTACACGCTCAATGCGTTTCCCTTCGGCGACTTTCACAGCGAGCGTGTCAAAGAGAACGTCTATCTGCCCGATTGGACGCAGCCAAGCCGGCTGGAATACTCGTTTAATTGTGCTCGCGTGCTAGCCGAACTGATCCACGCGACGCTGCCGAGCGGCGCTGAGGGAAGCCTCTCGACGGTGCCGCTCGGTTTCAAGACGCTGGCGACGGCGATGGACTTCCAGGCGAACTGCATTCGCAACTTGATCGAGTTCGCGCGACGGCTCTCGCGGTTGGAGGCGGAGACCGGGCAGACGATTCGGCTCGCGATTGAGCCCGAGCCGTGCTGTGTGCTGGAGACCACGGCGGAGACCATCGCGTTCTTTCACCGCCTGCGAGATCGCGCTGCGAGCGACAGAGCACTCGACGTGGTCGAGCGACATCTGGGTGTCTGCTACGACGTCTGCCATCAGTCGGTGGAATTCGAAGACGTCGCCGAGTCGATCGCGTCACTGGCTCGCGAACGCATCCGCATCAATAAGGTTCATATCACCTGCGCGTTGCAGCTCACCAGTCCCAGCGTGAATGACGCCGCGAGAGAAGCGTTGACACACTTCGTCGAACCGCGTTACCTGCATCAAACCTTCGCGCGGTCGGCATCGGGCGACGTGCGGCGAGTGCTGGACCTGACCGCTGAGTTGGCACGCACTCCGCCCAGCGATTTCGCGGAAGCCGATTGTTGGCGGATTCATTTTCATGTCCCGGTGGACGCTGAGCGGATTGGGCCGCTGGAGACGACTCGCGCGGATCTAAAAACGGGGCTGGCTGCGGTCACAAAACTGGACTATGCCCCCCATCTGGAGGTCGAGACTTACACCTGGAACGTCCTCCCCGGCGGGGAAAAGCCTGACCTAGTCACCGGCCTGGCCCGCGAACTGTCCGCCACGCGAGATTTGCTGGCTGGGCAGTAATTCTCCCAACTTCCCGCCAACGTTTACTCGCTCGGCCTCCGTGCAATTTTTCTGTCCCCCTTTTCCGCTCGGGGGCCGACTTTCATTTTGCCTTCAGGATCGTTTTGTCATTCTTTGGCCAATTGGTTTTCTGTTTCCTTTTTCTCGTTTTCTTATTCTTTCCGTTCTATTTTCACGAGGTCTCGAAATGTCTGTCCTTCTTTCACCCCAGGAGCTTCTCTCGATGGATCGAATTCATTCTCCTCCTCATGACGTGGGTCTGGTCTCGCCGGGCGACGAATTCGCCTGGGACTTTGCCTCACCCGAAATTGACGTCTCGGACTTGGAGTGCCATCCGCTGCTGGCGTCTGACTTGCCCTTGAATTCGGAGCGTCAATCGCTGCAATCGACGGCGCAACTGTGACGCTTAGTCTTGGTGACTGTGAAAAACAAAAGGTCTTCTCGCTCGCGTGAGAAGACCTTTTTGTTTGGAATGTCACCTGTGACGCACGCGGCTCGCGTGTGATGCTCCCTATGATTCCAGTACTTGTCCGAAACAATTTGCACGCGAGCCGCGTGCGCTACGAGTGGAGTCTTCATGCACCACGTTCTGCAACAACTGAGCGAAGCGGTCTCACGCCACCAGCCGGTGGCATATACGGCCCTCGTCGAGACACGCGGTTCCACACCACAGAAGGCGGGGGCGACGATGCTCGTCTTCCCAGATGGTTCGCAGGTCGGCACGCTCGGTGGCGGCTGTGTTGAAGCCGAAGTGAAGCGGCGGGCTTTGCGGCTGATTGATGACGGACAAACGGAACTGCTGACGTTCAATCTCGACAGCGATTACGGCTGGGACGATGGCCTGATTTGCGGCGGTCGCATGAAGATGCTGGTCGATCCCGTGCGCGGCGAAACCGAGTTCGCGTATTACCGGCGACTGCTGGAACTGCTCGCCACAGATCAAGGCTGCACGGAGGCGGTCGTTCTCGACCCGGACAAAGCGGGGGGCCAGGCGGCGGATCGCTTTCTGCTCGATGACAGCGGTGCGATTGTCGTGAAGGCAAGTCGCGAAGCTGCGGCAGAATTGCCGCTGGCGATTGCCGAGCACTTGCGCCCGCTGACTCAGCGACCTCGGCCGTATGTTGCTGGGGGAGTTTCGTTCTTGCCGCATCTGCGACGCTGCCGGTTAGTTATCGTGGGTGCGGGCCACGTCGGGCAAAAGGTCGCTGAATTGGCCGCCACGTGCGACTTCGACGTCTGGGCCGTCGATGACCGTGAGCAATACTGCAATCCCGAACGCTTCCCTCTGGCCAAGCGGTTGATCGTCGGCGATATCAACACAGCGCTCAGTGGGTTGGAGATCGACCACAACACTTATTGCCTGATCGTGACACGCGGGCACAACCACGACGAGGAAGCGCTGTACCACCTCGCCGAGACTTCGGCTCGATACGTCGGACTGATCGGCAGTCAGCGCAAGATCAAAATGATCTTCGAGGACTTACTCCGCGAAGGGATTTCGCGTGAAGCGCTCTCGCGTGTGTTTGCTCCGCTGGGTTTCGATATCGGTTCGCAAACGGTTCCGGAGATCGCTGTCAGCATCGTGGCGGAATTGATTGCCCATCGGAATCTGGGTGAGCTTCCCGCTCGTTATCGCCGAGCCAGTTTGATGGAAGACGTCGCGGTGGCCTCAACGTAGCCGTCATCGCGGTTCCAGCACCCACAACAGGCGTCCTTGACCGGGAGCGATGGTGCTGTCGAATTCCAGGCACGCGCTGGTTCCTGGCGAAAACATCGATCCGCCGCCACCGATCAAGAGCGATGTCAGCGAACTCATGATCGGTTCGTGACCGACTAGGGCCGTCATATCAGCCGACAGATCGGTCAGTCGGGGAAGAATCTCCTGGCAACCACTGCCGAGCGCAAGCCACATCGCAACGTCTCGCACATGAGCCGGCAATTCGGCAGCCGTTGCCAGAATCTCCGCTGTCTCGGTCGTGCGCCGAGCGGGACTGTGAAAGATGGCGCTGGGAGTCCCGCCGCGCAGAACGATTGACCGAGCCACTGCTTCGAACTCGCGACGACCTTCGTCGGTCAGCGGACGTTCCGCATCCGGCAGGTGGTGGCTCGCGGCGGCGCGAGCGTGGCGAATCAGCAGCAGGCGCATCGCGGTTCCTCTAAAAAAGAAGACCACCCGTGGGTGGTCTTCCGAAGCTCTCCGAATTGCTCAACAAGAATTACTTGCTGGCGGGCAACTTGCCGTCCTTGAGCAGATCGCCGAAGGTCTTACCCTCAATGGCGCTCTTCTCTTTCTCGGTCTTGGTGAAGGCCTCCTTAATCTTGGCCTCGTCCTTTTCCATCTTGGCGATGTTCTTGGTGAGCGCTTCGCCGTAGTTGTTGCGCATCTTCTTGTCGTCGGTGCCTTCTTTGTGGCAGGCGTTGCAAGTCACCTTGTTGTCCTTGGCGACCTTCTCGTAGGTCGTCTCGAACGCCTTCTTGTAGTTGGGACGAGCGTCAACGCTTGCGCTGAAACCAATCACCAGACCAGCCACGACGCCAGCCACAACCATCCCTTGAATCAAGCCCTTCATTGAAAAACCTCCGCAAAGTTTGAGTTGATCCCAGCGTCGCGAGCAAACTGGTTCGGAAGCCCACCAAGCAGTGGGACGATCCAACGTCGCGTTCCTGATTCGTGCCCTCTCTGACGATCTTTCGCCGGGAAATGCAGGACCGGATTAGACTCCCACCCATCAGCAAAGTCAATTTGGTGGGAGTGGCATCCGATCCGCCTGCCGAATCATCGGCCGGAATGCCGGTCGTTCGTTCAAAGAATCTCTTGCGGATAGGCGTTGGTTGAGCGAAAGGCTTCGGCGTAACGGACTCCGCAGGTCGCACCGCGGTAGGCGGAAATGCTCTCTTTCGTACGCATCGCTCCATCCGGCTTGGCCGGATCGAACGGCTGGTTCTGCACCAGCGCCATCAGCTTGCCGAGCCAGGCGATCGCCTGAGGCCATTCGTCCGTGATGTCCACGAACGTGTTCGGCTCGAAGCCGATCGTGTGTCGCGGTCCGTTATCAAACTGATAGACGCGGCCAGTCCCGCGAAACCGTTGAGCGGTCGCCCCGTCGAGCAACCGGTCGCCGTGGCCCAGGGCCGTCTTGCTCAAAGCCGACGCGACTTCGTGATCCGGATGGCTGTCGTGCGGCCAAAGCATGAATGCGACATCCGGTTGAATTTCGGTGATCGCTTCGGCGACGGCGATCTTCGTCGCTTGGTTCACGTCGAATCGCATGCCAGTGAAGTCGAGGAATTTCATCTCGACGCCGTACTCTTGGCCGAGCTTAACCGTTCCGGCGACGACCTCTTTGTGTCGCCCGGCCGCTGGCTTCCAGTTGGAGTAATCGCCGATCAGGCTGAGAATCACGACGCGGTGATTTTTTCGCACCGCCTTGAGCAGCGTGCCGCTGATGCCGAACACGCAGTCATCGTAATGGGCTCCGATCCCCAGAATTGTTTTCGGCATTCGTCGGGACTCCGATTGAACGACACAGGCGAGCGGGGTGGCGTCAGCCCCCCGGTTTAGCGTCGAAAGCACCGAGGGGCTGACGCCGCCCCGCTCGCCAAGAGTTGCGCACTACTTGGCATCATCGCCAGTTTTGTCTTCCTTCTTGTCTTCCTTCTTGTCTTCTTTCTTTTCCTCTTTCTTTTCCTCCTTCGCGGCTTCTTTGGCATCGGCTGCGGGGTTTTCCGAATCGGCGGGCTTCGCTTCAGGTTCCGCCTTCTTGAGTTCTGGCATGGTGATGGGGCGGGGATCGGCCTCCATCAATTGCAACCGGCGCGCGAGCATCGCGATACGACGCTCACAGCGTTCTTCTTCGTCCAGACCGTTTCCCGCTGCCAACTTTTGGACTCGCGCGGAGAGGAAACGCACTGTTTCCAGCACGTCTTTGGACTGTGCAAGCATGTCCGTTTTCAATTCTTGCTCCAGCGCCGTGACCAGCACATTCAGCGACTCTTCCGAGAGCTTGTCGCTGTCCGCGAGTTCCTTGAAACCTTTCTCGATGACGTCGTGGTTATCGTGCATTGCTTTGCGGAATTTGTCCTCGGTTAGGTTCGTCACCTGTCCGGCCAGCTTGTCGGTTTCCGTGAGGACATAATCCTCGATTTGAGTTCGCAGCTTGGGGATCGCCGCCTGTGCTTCCTGGCTGACCTGCGCGGCCCACTCCGGAGCCGACTGATTGATCTTTTCGACCAATGCTTCCCGTGCGGATGGCAGGTTTTGTTCGAGCATACCGCTCGCGTAGGGAACCAGCATTTTTGGTTCGAGCATTCCGGCGATCTCTTTGTAGCCGAAGTAAAAGTAGCCAGAGAGCAGGAGCAGAGCGATCAGGCCGATCGTGCCCATCGTCCGCGTCCCTCGATTGATCTTGGCTTCATGTTGCGAGATTTGCTGAGTCAACTTGTTCATTCGCTCGGCCAGGGCCGACGCGGATGCCGGAATGGGATTATTGGGAGTAGTCATTGGAGTGATCCTTTCAGACGAGAAGGAGAATTCCAGAAGAAGCCGTTCGAGAGGCAGACGCCTAGTTATTGGCGGCTGGCCGGCTGCGCGAGAATTTGATTGCCAGCAGATCCATCAGCTCACCGACCAATTGTGATTCGAGCGGCGGGTCTCCTTCGGCCGGCTTGTCGGAAGGCGGGAATTCTTCCCAAGTTTTGTCCATCGTCTGAAGCTCCTTCTTTAATTCCTCCACATAGTACTTCTGTACCAGGCGATCGAGCGCCAGCATGGTGTTGCCCATCATGCGGTTGCGAATCTGCGGGTCTTGCACGGAGGGAAATTCCTCCTGAAAGAGTTTTTCATGGCGGGTGAGCAGCTTGTGGTGATGATCCTCAAGCTTCTCCGACATACGTGAGGCCAAGCTATCCAGCAGCGTGGATCGCTCCTTGTCGATGACTTGCATGAAGACGGGCATGTCCTTTTTCGTCTGTTCGGAGAACGCGGTCGTGACGACCGGCGTGACCGCTTTCACCAACTTCTCACCCTCGGCCTGAAAACTTGCCTGATTGCCGTCGAGCGACTTTTGAAGTTCGGCCATCAAACGATTTTGGTAGTCCGCACTGCGAAGCTGGTTGCCGAGCGCGTAGAACTGCCACAGCGAGACGACCACGAACGCCAGAAAGGCGACCATGATGAGCCTCCGAGTGGAGCGAGATTGATTGAGAGCGGCGGTGAGCCCTTCGGTGCGACGTTGCAACTCATCCAACCGAGCGGTGAGTTGTTCGAGTTCGGACGTTGCAGGCGTCCGATCGGGTGTGGTGGACATGGCGGTCTCCTGGGTGAAGGGAATGGGACTGACCTGCGCGTTGGCCCGCGACTTTTTTCAGAAGGGAGTTGGCCGGATGGCCGCATCTCCGGAAGCTCAGAACGGCTCCCGACGAAAGCAATACGATATGAGCCGGACTCGGCTTTTCAACCTTTGAGTCGCGAATTCTCGCAAAGTTCACGTGGCTGGAGAGCGAGAAGATTGCTGCCAGATGCGATTCCAAATGTCGCTCAGCCGCGCAATTGGTCGCCAAAGGCGCGGGCGACTGCCTCCAGGTCCGGCATCAAGCAGGGATGCTTGTATTGCTCGATGCTGCCGCCGAGACGGGCTTGTCGTTGTTCTGCAAAACGCCGCCAGGAACCGTCGGTTAGTCGAACTAGACGCAATGGGTCGAGCCGGCCAGTCGAGCGTTTCTCTTGGTACTCGCAGTTCAACTCTTGCAGCTTGTAGTCGATCGTATTGGCGAGTTTTTCGCCAATTTGCTGGGCCGGCATGTCGCGCGATTCAAGCAGAACTTGATAGTACGGTGGCTCGCCCCAAACCGGTGTGAGTGTGAAGAACCCGACGCGGTGACAATGCGCGTCCAAGGCGTGTCGCACTGCTTCGACGACCTGCGATTCCGAAACCTTTTCGCCCGTCAGGTTCGAGATGTGCGCGCCCTTGTGCAGAAACCGCAGGATCGGGGTAGTGCCGACGAAGCCGGTGCAGCGCACGACGTCGCAGATGTCGTAGCGATACAGCCCGGACGACGTCGTCAGCAAAATGAAATAGTTCCGGTCGGCCATCAACTCGTGAGCTTCCAGGACGGTCGGTTTCGCCGAGCCATGTTCGGCTTCGGGGATGAACTCGAAGTAGTGCGATGTGACGTCGAGGACTCCGTCGGAACGGTCTTCATCAAACGCGATCGTCATGCGGCCTTCGCTGGCGGAGAGGCCATGATCGCGAATCGGAATCGTCTCACCGAAATGTTGCCGCACAGCCGTGAGATACGCGGCACAACTTCCACCCATCCAGATCGCAAGTTGTTCGAGTCTCGGCCACGCATCGCTCAGCCGCAGCATTCCCGCTGTGTTGGCCAACGCTTCGAGTTCTCTCGCACGTTTCGGTCGGCGGCGAGCCAGTCGTCGCTGAAGTTTTTGCCGCACTTCGTCATCGACTGCGAAACGGTTCGATAGCGTGCCATCGGCGATGTCGCGGATCAATGATTCTTTTTCGGCATCCGCCAACGTCGCGAGTTGCACCAGCGTGCTGGGATTGGCCGTCGTGATCATCCCAATGTTGTCGTCGGCCAAGCCCAGTCGCAGGATCGTGTAGTACTTGGCTAACGGGTTGTCGATTTTCGAGACGACATAGGGGATCGTGTACATGAACCGCACGATTGGCCGTTGCGACGCGACGGCCAGGCCGCTGATGTTGCCGCAGGGCGTCCCAGCCGGAGTGCGATAGCGGTTGTAATCGCTGGCAACTTGCAGAATGTTTTTGTGGTTCAGTCCCGGTCGAGCGTCATAAGCGTGAATGCCCCAAATCTGCCAGCCGCGGCGGTAATCGTCCAAGAACTGTTGCGTGATCGGAATGAATTTCGAATCCGACGTCGTGCCGCTGCTGAGTGTGAACATCAACAGCTTGTTCTGCGGTCCGAGTAACGCCTGCGTGTCGCCGACCTTGAGCCGCTCGATGTAGGGCCGGAAGCGTTCGAAATCAGAGATCGGCAACCGTGCGCGGAATTCGTCCGGTGTGAGCGTAGCGGTCAGCCCATGCTCTTGGCTGAAACGACTTGACTGGTTGAGAGTCAGCAAGCGCTGCAAAACGTCGTGCTGAGTTTTCCGGCAATCCTCGGCAGACTTCAGAAAGCGTTTCGACTGCTTGCGGACGCGGGCTCGAAACAGTGATCCGGCAAACGCCCGCAACCGGTCTTTCGCGGTGAGTCGGTGTCGGGGGTGTTTTTTCGGATCACGCATGAGGCCGAGCCTCGCCAAAACGAACGCCCGCACCGAAAGGTGCGGGCGTGATCATTCACATTCACATCAGGGAGCTGAATTACTTCTTGCCCTTGGCGGCTGGCGCGGCCTTGGCCGCCGGAGCACCCTTGGCTCCCGCAGCAGCGTCGCCTTCTTCTTCCTTCTTTTCCTTCTTCTTCTTCTTGCCAACCGTTTGTTTTGCGATGCGGGTCTTTGGGAGACCAAACGGGCTACGGTTGTCGATCCACTTTTCATCGACCTTCATCTGAGCGATCCGCTCTTCACGCGATAAAACGCTTCGGCGGCGAGCCATATTGCTTTTCCGCCGCAAACTATTGTGCATCGCCACGTCAAAACTCCTTCGGTCTTTCCGAGATTCTTGGGGGCAGGTTTGTCACTCGATTCAGCCAGCCATATAAACCCGCCAGCCGCAAGAGGGGCGGGAGTTTACGGGTCGCGCCGGACCATTGCAACTAGATCGTCGGCACGGATTTCTGCGGTCCCCACGCGGGTTTGCGAACGGAGTCACTCCCATGATGTGCGTATTCTGCCGGCACGACGAAACCAAGGTCATCGACACGCGGATGAGCGAGTCGTTCGTAATCCGCCGCCGCCGCGAATGCCTCAAATGCAGCCGCCGCTTCACGACCCACGAGCGGGTCGAAGAGTCGTCCATGAAGGTCATCAAAAAGGACGGCTCGCGAGTCCCCTTTGATCGCGAAAAGCTCCGGCTCGGCCTGGAAAAAGCCTGCTACAAGCGGCCGATCAGCGCGGAGCAAATCGACGAAATCGTCCGCGACGTTGAAACCGATGCCAATGACAACTTCGAGCGGGAAGTCCCGTCGCGTTACATCGGCGAGAAAGTCTTCAACCGGCTGCGGGCGCTGGATCACGTCGCCTTTGTGCGGTTCGCGTCGGTCTATCGCGAGTTCCAAGACGTCCGCGACTTCATGCAGCAGGTGGACACAATCCTCCGCGAACGGAAGAAACCGTAGCACACGCGGCTCGCGTGAGTTGGCTTTCTTCGATTCGTCGCAGGCGAGCCGCCTACGCTACGAAATCAACCCTTCGTGACCGTCTCGTCGAGGTTGAGGATCACATTGGCGACCGCACTCCAAGCGGCGAGTTCCGCGATCGGGAGCTGCTCGTTTCTCGCCGACTCGCCGAAGGTAAGTAGCTTCGCTGCCGCAGCGGAGTCGGCGCTGAACCGTGCAAGTTGTTGCTCGAAGACACGCCGCAGCACGGTCAGTTCGCGCGGGGTCGGCTGGCGAGCCGTCGCGAGTCGAAACGCGAAGTGGATGCGCTGGTCGGTTGTCGCCCCCCCTTCCAGCAGAATTCGCTCTGCGAACTTGCGAGCGGCTTCGACATAGGTGGGATCGTTCATCAGCACGAGCGCTTGCAGCGGCGTGTTGGTCCGAGCGCGGCGAACCGTGCAGGTCTCGCGGTCGGGAGCATCAAACGTTGCCAGTTGAGCCGGCGGGCAAGTCCGCTTCCAGAACGTGTACATCGTGCGGCGATAGAGATCGGCTCCGTGGCTTTGCGAGTATTCCTGAGCTGTCCAATTCTTGCCGTCGGCACGAGCCATCAGTTCTTCCCACAGCCCAGCCGGTTGATACGGCGAAACGCTCGGCCCACCGATCTTGTGTTGCAGCAGTCCGCTGACCGAGAGCGCAAGATCGCGAATTCCCTCGGCCGGCAACCGATGCCGTGGCCCACGCGCCAGCAGCCGATTCTCTGGATCGCGTACGACGAGAGCCGGAGTCACACGGCTCGCTTGCCGATAGGTCGCCGACGTGACCATCAAGCGTTGAAGATGTTTCACATCCCAGGAAGTCATGAACTCCGCCGCCAGCCAATCCAGCAACTCTGGATGGGAGGGCAGCTCGCCTTGCGAACCGAGATCCTCCGAAGTCTTCACCAATCCAGTGCCGAAGTACGACTGCCAATAGCGATTGACGGTGACTCGTGAAGTCAGCGGATGCGTCGGGTGTGTCAGCCACTGAGCCAGTCCCAAACGATTGCGTGGAGCTCCTTCTGGCAATCGCGACAAGACGGCGGGAACTTCGGCAGTGACTTTCTCACCCGGCTTGTCGTATTGGCCGCGCACGAGCAAAAACGTCTCGCGCGGTTGCTCCATCTCGCGCATGACCATCGACGTCGGAATCAGTTGTTCGAGGTTCGCCTGCTGTTTACGCAGCCGGTCGAGATCGGCCTTCAACGATTTTGCTTCGTCGGGCTTCGCCGCTTTCAACTGAGCGTCTAGTCTGGTGATGCTGTTAGCCAACTCGGCGAGCTGCTTTTGCTGATCCTCGGTCGGAATCTTGAGCAGCGGTTCGGCGTTTCCTTTGCGACCGTCGAGACCGTTTTCTGGCACGTTATGGAAGAAGGCATAGAGCTGATAGAATTCGCGCTGCGACAGCGGGTCGTACTTGTGGTCGTGACATTGAGCGCAAGCGAGCGTCAGGCCGAGCCACACGGTCGCCGTTGTGTTGACTCGATCGACGATGTAGGCGTTGTGGTATTCCTTCGGGAACGCTCCTCCCTCGAAGTTGATCATGTGGTTGCGATGGAAGCCACTGGCGAGTTTTTGCTCGAACGCGGCGGCGAGATCGGACGGCTCCGGCAGCAGATCGCCGGCCAACTGTTGGATCGTGAATTGATCGAACGGCAGGTTGCGGTTGAAAGCGTCGATGACCCACTTGCGCCAGCGCGTCATGTCTCGGCCGTTGTCGATGTGATAGCCGTTCGTGTCCGCAAACCGCGACGCATCGAGCCAATCGAGCGCCATGCGTTCTCCGTAATGCGGCGACTTGAGGAGCCGATCGACTACCTTTTCGTAGGCGTTCGCGTCGCGGTCATTGAGAAAGTCATCGATCTCCGCGATGGTCGGCGGCAGGCCGGTCAGGTCGAGTGTCACTCGGCGAATCAAGGTCTCGCGATCCGCTTCGGGAGACGGTGACAACCCTTCGGCTTCCAATCGCGCCAGTATGAAGTGGTCGATCGGGGTCTTCGGCCAGGCCATGTTCTTCACACTCGGCAGCGATGGCCGACTCACAGGGCGGAACGACCAGTGTTGTTCGAAGGTCGCCCCTTGCTCGATCCAGCGTTTGAGGATGTCCTTCTGAGCCGCACTCAGTGGCTTGTTCTCGGACGCAGGTGGCATGAGCTCGTCGGAGTCAGCGGACAGGACTCGCTTCAGCAATTCGCTGTCGCTGGATTTCTTCGGGACGATCGCCGTCTTGCGAGATTCGGCCGGTTTGGTCGCCGACTCATGCTGATCGAGTCGCAAACTCGCCTTTCGTTCCTGGGCGTCAGGACCGTGACACTTCCAACAATGATTCGACAAGATCGGCCGCACGTCGCGGTCGAACGAGACTTTGTTGTCAGCCGATTTTTGGGCGTTGTCGATTGGCTCTGCCCAAGCCATGCTGGTAAGCCCGCCAAGTAGCATCAGACCGATCGCCATCAGAGCACGATCGACCGAAATTTGCATCGAACTGAAATACCGCATGATCCGCTCCTCAACGAACAAGTCACCTCGTCACCACAGCATATCAACCGCACCCGACGCTGCTGCGGTCACAGACGCGCGGCTACCAAACTTTGCCGCACACGCGGCCCGACAGAAATACGTCTCCGTCCAACACCTCAACACGCACCTCGTCCAGCCGCCGAGCCTGCGACAAGGGATCGCAGCCGATACCACTCAACGGACCGGGGGCCGCTTGGCCGCCGATCAGTTTGGAGCCGATGAAGATCTGCACTTCGTCGATCAAATCCAGATCGGCGAACGCGCCTAAAACGTTTGCGCCTCCTTCGACCAACACGTTGGTCATGCCTCGGCGACCGAGTTCCAACAGTGCGGCACGCGGTTCGACCGGCCGAATCCTCTTGAGATCCTTCGCCGTCGCAACCGGCGTTGCGGGGCTGGCTTCGTCCGTCAACACGCAAACTTCCGCCCCCGCCTCTTGCAAGCGAGCGACGTTTGCCGTGGGAGCATCCGGTCCGGCGAGAATCAGCAGCGGAAATTCGCGCGCTGTCCTTACCAACTGCGAATCGGTTCGCAGTGACGCGATGGAATCAATCACCACTCGCGTCGCCACGCGCGGTCCCGGCGGCCGTGCGGTCAGCAAAGGATCGTCATGCCGCGCGGTTTCGGCTCCCACCAGGATCGCGTCCAAACGGCCGCGCAACTGATGCACGACCGCTCGCGAAACTTCATTGCTGATCCATTTCGAGTCCCCTGAGCGGGTCGCGATTTTGCCGTCCCAACTCATCGCCCATTTGGCGATCACCCACGGCATGCCGGTTATGACTCGCTTCGTGAACGGCGCGGACAATCGTTGGGCCTCGTCTTCGAGCAACCCAACCTCGACATCAATACCTGCTGCGCGAAGCTCGGCAATCCCTTTGCCATTGGCATGCGGCGACGGATCGGCTCGCCCGATGAGGACCTTGCGGATACCAGCCGCGAGAATCGCTTGAGTACATGGCGGCGTCTTGCCGAAGTGGCAACACGGTTCGAGCGACACGAACAGCGTCGCATCCTTCAGCCGTTTCCTTTTCTGCTTCTTGCGACGAGCTTCGGCATCGCGAAGCGCTTCGACCTCCGCGTGCGGCCCGCCAAACCGCTGATGAAACCCCTCGCCGAGCAACCGCAATTGGTCATCGACCAACACCGCGCCGACCATCGGGTTCGGCTCAACGAACCCTTGCCCGCGAGCCGCCAGCTCAAAGGCGCGACGCATCACAGAGAGTTGGTCGGGGAATCGCATTTCCGTAGCACACGCAGCTCGCGTGTGTCCAATGCACGCGAGCCGCGTGCGCTACGAGCCTGGAACCCACAGCTTGCTCTCGCCGGCCGGCTTCTCGGCCGCCGAGTCGGGAGTCCACACGCCACCGCTCGTGATGGCACCAGTACTTTCCTCGCTCATCCACGGTGCGGAAACTTTGTAGTGGCTGACGATGCCGGTCACGTAGGCACGCAATTCCGGAACTTTGGTTGCGTAATGCTCCCACATCCGGCGGAGCAAATTGTTGCAGTCCGGGCCGTGCGGATCGTCCAGCCGATACCGCAACTCGCGCATGTCGCAGTCGAGTTCATGCTCGAATTTTTCTGTGGCCGGAACCGCTCGCGAACGCTCTTTGTCGAGCCAGCGGATTGCCTCGTCAGGCTCCGACAGCAGCGCGCTCAGATCCGACAGGAAGCGATACACCCGCGCGATCTCCAGGTGCTCGTGAGTCGCCGGTCGATCGACGATCTTCGTCAGCAACGGACGCAGGCTCCCTTTGTGTTGAATCAAGGTCGCACGCTTGAATGCCGCGACGAGCTGCGGATCGCTCAGCTTGTCGAACGGCAGCCGAGCGAACTGCAACACCGAGAGCACGCCGATATTGGTGTGCTCGTTGACATCCAGCAGAGTCAGTGCCGGCAATTGATACTTCGCACGCTCGGTGTTGGTGTCAAACGGCAGACCAAAACGATCGGCGTACATGTCGAGTTGTTGCAACCACGCCGCTAGCGGCGCTCGCAACGCTTCGTCACCGATCGCTTGATTCGCAGCCTTGCCGCCGAGCGCGGCCAGTGGCATCTCTGGCCATTCGGTGGCCAAGAACTTCGACCATGTCTCGCGATTGATCTTGCGAATGATCCCCAGCGGAGTCGATGCCTCGAAGTGCCGCTTGTATTGCAGCGGCAAGAATTCCTTCTCGAAGACCGTGCTGGTCGCGACGTACTCGGTGGTGCCGGGGATCGCCAGCTTTTCGAGTTCGTCGCCACCCGCCGCTTCCAGCTTTCCAACGGCGTCCGTGAAGCTGTCTCCTTCAATGCCGACAATCGCAAGCGCCGCATCCGGCTGGTTTTGATCCGCGCGAGCGAACACGACAACCTCGCTGGTGACACTTGGCACGCTGTCGAGCGAATACGCGGCCGAGTCGATCCCTAGCACCGGCGTCTTGTCGAGCACTCGGTACGTTGCCGTCGGAGCACGCGGATCACGTTCCTGCCCTTCGGGAATCGGCATCCGCACGAACAGCGGCGTTGAGTCCAGCAACGTCAGCAGCTTCGAGACCATCTTCACTTTGTAAGTGCGCTGTACGACGCGATGCGAACTGTCTTTATCGCCGCGCCGACCCAGTGTTTGAGCCAATGTCTCGCACTCAACCGCCGCCTCGAAGTCATCGGAGTGTTTCGCCGAGCGATGCAGTGCTTCGGCGGCGTCTTTCTCATTGCCGTCCCAAGCTCGGCACAGGCCGGAATTCCACCATAGGCTCGCGATCGCGATTCGCTTCCTGGTCGCGTCCTCGCCGGACAGCGCAGCCAACTCGGATTCAGCGGTCTCGGCCAGCTTCGCGAAGATCCCTCCGGCCGCTTCGTTGCAGCCGAGAAACGCCAGCTTGGCTCCCTTGCGAACTTCCTTTTCAAATGCCTCGTCACCAGCGACCGGTACCAGATCGTGGCTGCCCCGCAGGATGTAAGGGATCTTGGTGTCCCCATCGAATTCGATCAGTTCCATGAAGACGTTTTCGCGGTTCTCCTCATTCGACAACCGCATCGCGAGGCCGAGGTATTGCCGATGCGCCAGCGGACTGCCGACCGAACCCATGAACTCGGCGATGGATCGCGCCAGGAAGTAGATGATGTGCGGGTATTCGGTCGAGCAGCGTTGAAACGCACGCTGAATCGCCATCTTGCCGTTCTTCCAACCATTCCCCAGGAACGACGCCAGACCGAATAGCGCGATCGAATACAAATTGTCCGGCTGCATTTGCAGCACTTTGGTCAGCGGTCCAATCGCCTCCGGCCCGCGCTTGTCCATCATCAGCGTGAAGGCTTGCAGGTTCTTGACCCACGCGCTCTGCGGATGCTTCTGCTCCAAGCTGCCGAGCAACTGCAACGCCTGGCCATACTGCTTGGCCGATTGATGCCGCACGACCTGTTCGATCGAGCCTTCAAGGCCGTGACAACAGAACTTCAATTTCTTGCCGCTGCCACAGGGGCAAACCGCGTAAACGTCCAAAGCCATGAGCGGGTCCGTTCGTATTTTGGTAGGACGGGCACTCTTGCCCGTCATGTTCAAGCATCGGAAAACGAGACGGGCAAGAGTGCCCGTCCTACTGGTCTGTGGGGGCGGGATGTTAGTGGCTGATTCCGTCGATTCACAGACAACGATGCCGCGTTGCGGGGCTTGTCAAATGCCTGCTAACGTCCGCTCGGCAGACAGCAATTCTTTCTGGAGACAACATGACCACGATCCTCGTCACCGGAGGTGCCGGATTTCTCGGAAGTCACTTATGCGACCGGCTGATCGCTCGCGGAGACGACGTCCTCTGCGTCGATAACTTCTTCACTGGCCGCAAGGCGAACATCAAACACCTGATCGGCAACCCGCGCTTCGAGCTGATCCGGCACGACATCGTGCATGATCTCTTCGTCGAGTGCGATCAAATCTACAACCTCGCCTGCCCCGCCTCGCCGGTCGCGTATCAGTTCAATCCGATCAAGACGATCAAGACCTCCACCGTCGGCATGATCAACATGCTCGGCTTGGCCAAGCGCTGCCGAGCGAGAATCCTGCAAGCGAGCACTTCGGAAGTCTACGGCGACCCCGAAGTCCATCCGCAGACGGAAGACTATTGGGGCTACGTCAACCCGCTCGGCCCGCGAAGCTGCTACGACGAAGGCAAGCGGATCGCCGAGTCGCTCTGCATGAACTACCACGAATCCAACGGCGTCGAGGTGCGGATCATTCGCATCTTCAATACCTACACCATACTCACGCGCCTTAGAAGCATCTTCGCCTGTGTCGGCGTTTGCGCGCACCGCAAGTTTGCCCTTACGGATTTCGTCGGCCCATTTCAAAATCGTCTGAAATTCTTTGGTTGG
>SXKJ01000277.1 GCA_005778115.1 Planctomyces sp.
CAACCCCATCGCTCGATAAAACACTTCTGCGGACATGCTGCTCTCTCCTTTCGGGATTCGGAAGAAACACACAACCCGATTGGAAATCAGCATGTCCGCTTATTCAAACAACAGCCCCCAAGAGTCCCGTTGAACCAAAAAACTGGCCACTGACCGATGCATGAATAATGCGGGTTAGGCAAACGTCGTGTCGTCCGCTTTCAAGCCATGTCGAGCTACCAGTTCCACAACTTGTGTGACCATGATTCCTTGAGCGGATACCAACAGCTCCGGCAGCTTGTCGTTCAACACGTCACGAGCCACTTTCGGATCGCGGTTCGGCAGCGGTCTCCAGAATCCGGTAACGCGATCTCGCGAAGGAATTTGGGGCGACGTCACGGAGATTGTCGATATACTTCGCACCCCTAACAGTTCCGCGAATCGGTTGATCAAGCAGGAGAAGCGAGCGTGCTCAACTCCCCGTCGCCAAGTGCCCATGCCATTCATCGCCGAGCCGCTTTGCAAATCGGTGCCGGCTTGTTTGGGCTGAGCCTTCCAAGGCTGTTGCAAGCGGCGGATTCGGCCCGGCCCCCGAAGTCGGACATGTCCTGCATGTTCATTTTTTTGGCCGGAGGCGCGAGTCAATATGAGACGTTCGATCCAAAGCCGAATGCCCCTACGGAGATTCGCGGACTCTGGAATCCGACGCAGACGAGCGTGCCAGGGATTTCGATCTGTGAGAAACTGCCGCTGATGGCGCAGCGCATGGATAAGGTCGCGATCATTCGCTCGTGGCAGGGGAAAGATGGCGGGCATGACACCGGTTCGCAGCATGTCACGAGCGGGTTGTTGCCGCAACGTGGAGGACTGTATTTCCCGAACTTCGGCTGCCTGGTCTCGGCGCTGTCCGGCAGCAAGGCCGACGGGATACCGGCTCACTTTGGTTTGCCGGTCGCCGCGCGATACACAAATCCGCCGGGATACCTCGGCCCCGCATTCGATGCGTTCAACATCAAAGGCGATCCTCGCAAGCCCGATCTGCAAGGAAGCAAGTTGAAGCTCGCGCCCGTGCGATTTGAGGATCGGCGTTCGATGCTGACTCAACTGGAGAATCTTGGCCGATTGAACGAGCGAAGCTCCGACGCTTACGAGGCTCACGACAAATTCTCGGAAGAGGCAATCTCGCTGCTCACTAGCGGCGCGATGGAACGAGCCATGAATCTCGATGAGGAGCCGTTGGCTCTGCGCGAGCGATACGGATTGAACATTTACGGTCAGCGAGTCTTGATGGCCCGGCGCTTGATCGAAGCGGGTGCTCGGTTCGTGACCATCAATCAAGCGGTGCAAGGGGGATTGTTCGGGCCAGGTACGACTGAGGGGACTTGGGACACTCATCATCTGCTGTTCGAGTCAATGATGTCCGGCGCGACTCCGCCACGCGAGATCCCCGGCTACAAGTGGCATGAATTCGAGGGACCGGGCAACTTGCCGCAGTTGGACATGTCGCTCTCGACCTTGCTGGACGATCTCTCGGATCGTGGCCTGCTGGACAACACGCTGGTGGTCGTCATGGGCGAGTTCGGACGTACGCCGCGCATCAACAAGAACGGCGGTCGCGACCATTATCCCAATGCCGGTTCGGTGCTGATGGCGGGCGGCCGAGTTCAGCGGGGGGCGGTGATCGGTGCGACCGATCGCACGGGGAGCATCCCTGCGACTCGGCCTTGGGGGCCGGAAGATGTGGCCGCATCCATCTATCACGCGCTGGGAATTGATCCGCATCGGACTTATTTCCCGCGTCTGCCGCGGCCCACGCCGATCGCGGATGGACAGGTGATCGACGGACTGTTCAGCTAAGCCTGTTCTCGGTGAGCCGAAGAGTCCATTGCTTCAACTGCGTAGGGGGATGAGCGCTCGCAGCCGGGCATCGCGCAGGTAAAGCCCCAGCCAGATCACGACGCCGATCAGGACCGGACCAATGAATGGATCACCGATTCGCACATGGGTCGCGGTCGCACCGCCGAGGTAGCCTGTCAGCAGGATCGCACCTAGAACTGATGTGCGAGGAACGACGTAAAGAGCCACGTAAACCAGTTCAACGATACCAATGCCGAGAGCCAACTCGTCGGGCCAGCCGAGCCGAGCGAACTCTTTCACGAGGTCCGGCGGCTTCATCAATTTCATCACGCCGCTCATGAGCAGCATCAGGGCCGACAGAGTGGTCAGCACTCGGCCGAACCAGAGTAGCTTCTTCGAGAGTGGTGCCGCTGTAGCGTCCGCTGTCATGATGCCGCCTATGTTGGTTTTGTGCTGAGAGACGCTCGTCGACCGCGCCTATCCGAGACTAATCACGGGACGGAAAGCATCCCCCGCAGGTTGCTCCGTACTAACCACTAACCAAACGAAGTTGTGAGTATTTTCTAGATGTGAATCCGGAGCATACTCCCCAGCAACAGTTATTTGCTCCGGGAATCGGTCGTTCGGATCGTGTTGGTTTCTGGCGACTGGTTTGTGACCGTCGCTGGTCTCGATTCCGGGTGAGGAACGGGAATTGGTTGATAGGAAGTCTCTGGAATTTCGGTTTCGATGGTCTTTGGGTGAGTCAGAGGACGCCCAGGTGCAACTTTCTCAGGAAGTTGAAGGTGAAGGCATACCACAGGGTCGCGGGTCGCACCTTCTCCAGGCTGCGGACTCGGAACTGGTGCAAACTGCGGTTGTGGCAGAAGGCGTTGGGGTATTCGACGATCGAGGGACGTTGCTTCAGAATGGCTTTCGAGTCCTCCGTCGTCATGCGTTGACGGAAGGCAAACATCGCGTCGGTGTCATGAGTTCGGCATGCGTGGGGATCACCGCCGCGGTTCGTGATGCGGTCCTCATGAGTCATCGGGGCGACCACGCGGCTGTCGAGTTCTTCCACAGCAGTGATGTTTTCGATCGTCGAGAAGCCGCTATCCACCACATAGTAGGCAGGAGTCTTGCCGTACGTCTCGCAGACCGTCTCGTGCGTCGGCGACATCTGGCCGCCGTCGCCGCCATTGTTAGTGACATCCATCGACACGATCATTCGCGCGTCGCCGTCGGTGGCGATCTGCAGGCCTTTTGTGAGTTGGTTTCTTTCATGTCAGGCCTATAGCGCCCAAAATCCTTTCTTGAAGACTGGTTTGTAAAAACGGCTCTCCGCCATTCGTCTTGAAGACGAATTCGTGAGCCGCACGGCGCTAGCCGCGGGTCGAGGAAAAGCACCCGCGGCTAGCGTCTTGCGGCTCACATGGCACCGAAATCAACACGAATGGCGGAGAGCCGTAAAAACTCACAGCCTTGTCGGGTTAGTGTCATCGCCATCAACGTAGCTGCTTCACCGACGAGGCGCAGCCAAGGCCACAGACTCACGTGCCGCACCATCCTCCTACGATTATCGTCGTCCACCGACGCGAGAACCGCAGCAAATGCTCGGTCGAACCGCTGCGCGAGCGCAACGAGTTCCTCTTCTGGACCTACCCCGATGACGGTCCCGAATCTCTGGAAGGCTACGTCCGACTCGGCATTGGCGGGCCGCTGATCAGCGAAGCGGATCGAAACAGCGGACTGCTCGTCATCGACGGCACCTGGCGGCTCGCCGAACGCATGGAAAAGAAGTACGCGCACCTGCCCGTTCGCAGCCTGCCCCCGTGTCAAACCGCGTACCCGCGAGTGTCCAAGATCTTCGATGACCCCGCCGCCGGGCTCGCTACGATCGAAGCCATCCATCTCGCGTATCACCTTCTCGGCCGAGACACCGCAACCTTGCTCGACCATTACCGCTGGCGCGACGAGTTTCTGCAAAAGAACGCTGAACTCTTCCAACCAAAATCCTCTGTCCCCATTAGCGAGGATTAGCGAGGATTAGCGGAGATTAGTGTTCCAAACTTGTTCGAGAAGAACGCAGGGGAACGCTAATCTCCGCCAATCGACGCTAATGAAAACTGGGAACTCTCATGACTTCGTCTGATTTGTCATCTTCCTTCCATTCTCCCAAGCTGGATCGGCCGATCCGGTTGGGAGTGTTGATCTCCGGAGGCGGGACGACGCTGGTCAATTTTTTGCAGAAGATCAAAGCGGGCGAGTTGAATGCCGAGGTCGCCGTCGTCATCGCCAGTCGCGAGGGGATCGCCGGGATCGAGCGTGCTCGCGAGGCGGGGTTGGCGTGTGAGGTGATTGCTCGCAAGCGGTTTGATTCGGCCGAGAGTTTTTCAACCGCGATCTTCGACCGCTGCCGAGCAGCTCAAGTCGATCTGGTCACGCTGGCCGGGTTCCTGTCGCTGATCCGCATCCCGCCGGACTTCGAGCGGCGAGTGCTCAACATTCACCCGGCGCTGATTCCGGCGTTCTGCGGCCAGGGCTTTCACGGGCATCACGTTCACGAGGCG
>SXKJ01000278.1 GCA_005778115.1 Planctomyces sp.
GGGGGGGGGAAAGCATGTCCGACGACCGCGACGAACTCTTGTTTGCTTTGCTCGAACGGCTGGTCGCGTCGTCACGCGATGGTCGGATGCCGGATTTTGCCGACGTCACTCGCGAGAATCCGGAACTCGAAACCGAGCTGCGCGAACTGTGGGCCACCGCGATGATCGCCGAGGACTTCGGCAGCTTCACCCGCAGCTCAGGCGGCCCGCCTGAACCGGACATGCCAGACGATCCCAACGAGAGCAGGCGAGCCGCCGGTTCTACGCCTCGGCGAGTCGGTGACTTTGAGTTGCTGGAAGAGGTCGGTCGCGGCGGGATGGGCGTCGTTTATCGCGCGACGCAGATTAGCCTCAATCGCTCCGTCGCGCTGAAGATGATTTTGTCTGGCCGGTTGGCGTCCGCGACGGATCTCTCTCGCTTTCAAGCTGAGGCCGAGGCGGCGGCGAAGCTCAAACATCCACACGTCGTCTCGGTTTATGAAGTCGGTGAACTCGACGGGCAGCCGTTCTTCATCATGCCGCTGATCGAAGGGACAACGCTGGCGAAGCGGCTGGCTGACGGACCGTTATCAGCGCGTGAAGCCGCCGAGTTGCTAGTCCCGATTTGTCGAGCCGTCGCCGCCGCGCATCGGCACGGCATTCTGCATCGTGACCTCAAGCCGTCGAACATTCTGATCGACCGCGAGGGTCAGCCGTATGTCACCGACTTCGGACTCGCTAAGCGGCTGTTTTCTCATCAGCACGACGCGCCAGCGAGTGGTCAGTCCCACATCGACACGAACCACTCGCTCGCGCGTCGTGCTGACGGAGACTCCGTGGCGCAACTCACTGCAAGCGGCGCGGTGCTCGGCACGCCGAGCTACATGGCTCCCGAACAAGCCGCCGGCCAGCGCGGCGAAGTCGGAACGGCCAGCGACGTCTACAGCCTGGGAGCAATCTTATTCGCAATGCTCACCGGGCGTCCGCCGTTTCAAGCAGCCTCGCCGGTGGACACTATCTTGCAGGTGCTCGAACAAGACCCGATCCCGCCGCGAGTGCTTAATCCCGACGCCGATCCCGACCTGGAACTCATTGCGCTGAAGTGCCTGCAAAAGCCCAGCGACTTGCGCTACATGAGCGCCGATGCGCTCGCCGATGATCTGCAAGCATTCTTGAATCACGAACTCATCTCCGCGCGATCGGGTCACTTCTCGCAAATCCTCAGCCGAGCGTTTCGCGAAACGCATCACGCGGTCGTCTTGCAGAACTGGGGTTTGCTCTGGATGTGGCACGCCGCCGTCGTGTTCGCGATGAGCGTACTGACCAACGTACTGCTGCTGTGCGATGTGAAATCGCGCTGGGTGTATCCCGGCCTGTGGGTCGTGCTGTTGGGCATCTGGGCCGCGTGCTTCTGGAGCCTGCGTCGCCGAGCCGGCCCGATCACATTCGTCGAACGCCAAATCGCACATACCTGGGCCGGCAGTATGATCGCCAGCACCGGCCTTTACGTCGTCGAGTGGTCGTTGCGTTTGGACGTGCTGTCGCTCTCGCCGGTGCTGGGACTCATCAGCGGCATGGTCTTCCTGGTCAAAGCGGCGATTCTCTCAGGCCGGTTCTACATCCAGGCCGTCGCGATGTTCTTAATCGGCGTTGTCATGGCACTGATGCCACTGTGGCCAATTCCTGATTTGCGGATCGCACTGTTTGGCGTGGCTTCCGGGTTGAGCTTCTTCGTGCCAGGTTGGAAGTATCATCGGCAACGCCGTGAGGGCCTAATGCGTCGAGATTGATTGTCTCTCGTTGTCAGTCGTCGTCACCCGATACTACCATATCCATGCATCGGATTTTCCTGATGTAACTCCCACCTGAAATGTCCCGCCTTCCGAGTGCCCACCATGCTGAATTTTTTTGGATCGAAGAAGACGCTGTGCGATGGGATGACTCGTCGCGACATGCTGAAGGTTGGAGCGTTGGCCGTCGGCGGCTTGACGCTGACCGATCTGCTGCGAGCCGAACAACTGGCCGGCAAGAAATCGGCGAAGTCCGTCATCATGGTCTACATGTGCGGAGCTCCGGGTCATCAGGACATGTATGACTTAAAAATGAACGCTCCGGCGGAGATTCGGGGTGAGTTCCGTCCGATCCCAACCAACGTTTCCGGCATCGAGATTTGCGAGCACATGCCGCGCATGGCGGCGATCATGGACAAGCTGGTGCCGTTGCGGTCGGTTTATGGGTCGCCGGACGGGGATCACGATTCGTTCATTTGCTACACCGGCCGCTCGAAGCGGCAGCAGCCTCCGGGTGGTTGGCCGTCGGTCGGTTCGACGGTCTCGAAGGTGCTTGGCCCGCGCAGCAAGTCTGTGCCACCGTTCGTGGGCTTGTCTCCAGATACTGGTCACCCACCGTATGGCTCACCGGGGTTGCCCGGTTACTTGGGAGTTTCTCATGCGGCGTTCCGTCCGTCTGGGCCGGGGCGAGCGGACATGGTGCTCAATGGGATTGATGCGACTCGATTGGATGACCGCAAAGCGTTGCTGGCCTCGGTCGATCAAATCCGCCGCGAGGTCGATGCGTCGGGCACGATGACCGGCATGGACTCACTCGCTCGCCAGGCGTTCGAGATCCTCACGTCGAGCAAACTGGTTGATGCACTCGACCTGTCGAAAGAAGACACCGCGACGCGCGAGCGGTACGGCAAAGGAGACACGAAGAACTTCGGTGACGGAGCACCTCGCAACCTCGAACATTTCTTGATGGCTCGGCGATTGGTCGAGGCGGGTGCTCGCGTGGTGACGCTGAACTTCGGACGCTGGGATTTTCATAGCGACAACTTCAACGGCATGAAGAACACGCATCTGCCGCCGTTCGATCAAGGACTCTCAGCACTGATCGAAGACTTGCACGCTCGCGGGTTGGCCGACGACGTGATGGTCTGCGCGTGGGGTGAGTTCGGCCGCACGCCGCGAATTAACCCAGATGCCGGCCGCGACCATTGGCCTCAAGTCGGCGGCGGAGTTCTCGCCGGCGGCGGCATTCGCGCGGGACAGGTGATCGGCGCAACCGATCGACTCGGAGCCGAAATCGCCGAACGCCCGATTCATTTCGCCGAGGTCATCGCGACGCTTTATCAACATCTCGGCATCGACCTCGAAACGAAGCTCAACGACCTGGCGGGGCGCCCGCAGTACGTCGTCGATGGCAAGAGGCCGTTGCCAGAATTGGTGTAACGGCCTTCTACGGCCGAATGTGAGCGTTATTGAAACGTTGCCATTTCTGTGGCGACAAGCAACGCCATTGCTCCCCCGCGGTCATCGGGGCCGAGGATTGCTTTGCGATCGAGATAGGCTCGCAGCGAGGTTTGTTTGCCGGTCCCTTCGCAGACGTCGATCAGCGAACCGTCCGCGCCGATGCGAGCCAGAATCGCCGGCCATGATTTGCGGACACACGGCTCATAGATAGCGCGGTCGAGCCAGCCGTGTTTCATGCCGCGAAGCATCGCGAACGTGATCATGCAGGTCGCAGTCAACTCGCGATAGCTCCCTTCAACGTCGATGACCTGATGCCACATGCCGGTCGGGTCTTGATGCGTTCGCAGCGCGGAGAGATGTTCTTGAAACACGCGAAGCATGTCGACTCGACCAGGATGCTCGGCCGGCAGATCGGCCAACGTCAGCGCGAGGCCCAAGGCCGGAAACCCGTTGCCGCGTCCCCAAGCCGCGTCGTTGAGCGGTGAGTTGCGATACAGCCCGTCCGGTCGCGCGCACAGCTTGCGCATGAACGCGAGATGCCGCACCGCCATGTCGTGATATTTCGCGTTCCCCGTCAGCTTCCCGACCTGAGCGAGAATTGGACAGGACATGAAGACCGCGTCCGACATCTCTACATGCGACGGCATCGCTTCGCGTGGTTGTCCTTTGTCATCGAATCCGAAATCGGCGGCAGCCTTCGCGAGCGCGATCAACTTCGACTTCGTGGCGTCATCGGTTGTTCGTTGAGCCAGCTCGCCAAAGACCAGGTGCCCGGCGAAGTCACTGCCGCTCGGCTTGTTGCTGATCGCTTTCTGCGTTTCCGCGATGTAGGGAGCCAACAGCTTCTCGGCGTATTGCCGATGCGACGGATCATTCGTCAGTTCGCTCAGCCGAATCCGTCCGATTACTGCGACGGCCGGGATGTACTGCACCGACTTGAGCGAATGTCCGTATCTCTTGGCAAGTTGCTGGGCGACTTCGATTGGCGTACGGCGGTTCCGTTGCAGACGCTCGCGCCGAGCCTCGCTGTGGACGTCTATGGCCTGGCCGGCGGCGGCCAGTTTCTGCAGGAATGGCGAAGGGACGTCGTCCGCTCCGAGACCGGGCTGGCTGATGTTCCAGTGTGCGGCGACGAGTTTACCGACGCCCGCGACCGATTGCCGGGTCAGTTGTTCGGCGAGTTCCACTTCCGCGAAAGGGCCTTCGTGAATCCCCGATTGCTTCGGATCGGAGATGTGCCGTACGACGAGCACGACGTCTGGAGCCTGCGTTCCGAGCCAGCGCCACAGGTACTGCGCTTCGGGGGCTTCGAGACTTTGATACCCATCCACCGGCGGAGGATATCCTCGCAACAGGTCGCCACCTGACAGGTTCTTGCTTCCAAGCCGATTCACCCAGCCATCGGGATTCGCGATCACGACGCCCGACATGGCGATCGTTCCTCGCAGATTTTTCGCAGCTTCGGATGTATGAAACCACCGCAGCACTGAGAACGTGTGATCGACACTCTGTTCGGTTCCGTCCAATCCACCGACCAACCAGACGTGATAGCGATTCGGCTCGTCTGCCAGTTCGGCTCGGTCAATCAAACAAGGAATCGGCGTCTCGCGCCGAGTGACGCCGATCGCCGATGCAACCAAGCGCGAGTCCTTTACCCAAGTCTCACGTGCCAGCCGCTCAGACACACTTCGCTCAGCGCCGCTCACAGGCATCGCTAATGTACCAACGAAAAGAATCAAACACCAAACGAGTCGATTCATCATGGAGCTTCCCGGTAGAGGTCGAATGACTGCAGCGGCGACCATGCTGATCGAGACGTCTTCAAATCGCCAGCGCCCGTGATGATGATCGGCTCGCACGCGAGCACGTCAGTCAGCCACGAGTTTGCCGCATCCTGTAAAGCTATCTTGACGGTCGCGCGCGCGCCTCATAGCATCCGCCCCCCAGTCTTGGGTTCTGAGGGGCTCTCTCTTCGACGATGCCATCTGAGCATCGGACTTGCCGCCAACTGTCCGCAACGGAACACAGCGCACTCGGCGGAAGTCGTTCATGCCCCTCCCGGCTCGGGATCGACCTGTCATTGGTTCGACTCTTCAATTCTCTTGGCTCACGGGATGTGACGCCGATGCTTCTGCGGCAACAAGGCCCAGCGCTGGTTGTTCACACCCCCGCCAAGCTGAATCTGTTTTTGGAAATCTTGGGGAAGCGGGCCGACGGCTATCACGAGCTGGAAACGCTCATGGTCACCGTCGGGCTGTACGACACGTTGCGGTTCACGGAGGACGATTCTTCTGCCACGCCGTCGCCACTCGCGTCGGCCACGTCTGCGGCTGCTATGCCGTCTGACATTCACCTCGCTTGCCGTTGGGCCGGGCTCCCGGAGTTTTCGCCAGGGCCATTGCCGACAGGACGGGATAACTTGGTGGTGCGGGCGGCTGAACTTTTGCGAGAGGTCACGGGGACTCGGCGCGGAGCGTCGATCGAATTGACCAAACGCATTCCGCTGGCAGCCGGGTTGGCAGGAGGATCGAGCGACTGTGCCGCGACGCTGTTTGCCTTGAACCGATTGTGGAAGCTGGGTCTCTCTCGCCAGCGCTTGCTGGAACTGGCGGCTCGGCTGGGGAGTGACATCGCTTTCTTTTTGACAGATGCTCCGGCTGCCGTTTGTCGCGGCCGAGGCGAGATCATCGAGCCTGTGGCGACACCCATGAGACTGCACTTCGTCATCGCAAAGCCCACCAGCGGATTATCGACCGCCGCCGTGTTCCGGCAGTGTCGTCCCGCTGCCTCGCCGCGTGCCGCGCAACCCCTCTTGTCAGCCCTCCGCGCCGGGCATCACGCTCTCGCCGCGAAGCAACTCCACAATGCTCTGCAACCGCCGGCCGAGCAACTCAACTCGGACGTCGCTCGTCTGCGTCACACATTTGCCCGCCTGCCGTTCCTCGGACATCAGATGAGCGGCAGCGGAACCTCGTATTTCGGAATTTGCTCGCAACGGGAACAGGCGACGGCCCTCGCGGCTCAAGTCCGTTCGGCGGGCTGCGATCAAGTGTTTGTGGCTTCGATTCAACCGTAAGTCAGGCTTTCCAGCCTGACTTCGGAACAGTTCTATTGATGTTTCTTGAGTGACAGCAGCGTCAGGCTGGGAAGCCTGACCTACGGAGGTCCGGTCTTTATTGAGTGAGGGAGTGCTGCCGTGGAAATCACCGAAGTTCGCGTGAAGTTGATGAGCGACCCCAACGATCGGTTGTTGGGCTTTTGTTCGGTCACGTTTGATGCCAGCTTTGTCATCCGAGACTTGAAGATCATCCAAGGGGGCAAGGGCTGCTTCGTGGCCATGCCCAGCCGCCGGCTGATGGACCGCTGCTCGCGCTGCCACACCAAGAACCACCTGCGTTCGCGGTACTGCAACCACTGCGGCGAACAACTTCGCGAGGATCGTTCGGCCAAGGATCTCGATGGCCGAGCCAAGCTCTATGCCGACATCGCGCACCCCATCAACTGCGAGTGCCGCGAGAAAATCCAAGCCAAGGTCATGGAAGCCTTCGAGCAAGAAAAAATCCTCGCTCAGCAAGAGGGCTACATCTGCCGCTACGACGACTACGGCGAAGACGATTACGACGACGAGCCGATCTCTGCCACGTTCACTCGCCGCGAGCCCCCCAGCCGCGAGGGAACAATCCGCATCGATCAACCACAACGCTCCACCATTCCCTCGCAACCGCACGTCCTCAAGATGCCGCAGTCCGAACCCGCGACGGCCAGCGTCCGCATCTCACGCGATGACGAGGAAGAATCGTTCGGCTCTGGAGTCGTGTGAGACAAGTAGCGCACACGGCCCACCGATGTTGGCCTTGGTTTGGTCACGCCGGAAGTGAATCAGACTCAGTGCCCCACGCCGTTGTGGCCGGTCTCCTGCCCGAGCCACTGACCGTTGGCCGAAGGTCTCCTCATTCGAGCAGCAGAAAGATTTCAACATTCCACGCTGCTTGACCGTTCGTGGAGACCTGACGGTCGGGGACGGGTGGCTCGGTCAGGAGACCGGCCACAACGGCATGGTTAAAGCCAGAAACGCGAGGCCACGAACAATCTCCGCGGACGAATCCGCCCCTGCGGTCGTTCATCGAGCTTCATTTGTTGCGCCGCTTCGCGCCAGACGTTGCAGGTAAAGTCCAATCGCTGAAAGCGCGAGTGCCCATGCAATTCCAAACATCGGCTGTGCGTATTCCACTTGCTGGTGCATGACAAATGCCAGTGCCCAAAAGGCAAGACCGAACAGATAGAACCAGCCCCAATAGACGCTCCCCATCACAAAGAATGCCAACCCTGTGATTACGGCCAAATGCGCGAACTCTTGGCCGACGTTCGCGACGTTCCATCCGTGTGCAAGTTGATATGCCATTGGATCCACGGTGCAGGCCAGGATGTAGCCAATCCAGATCGACCACAACAGCCTTTCGGTGGCATTGCGCGGCAGTAGTCCCTCACTTCGATGTCGCCAAATTGCTAGCCCTACTAGAACCAAACGCGAACTCTGCACCGGTAATCCTTCACGGCCCGGAGAGAAGTGAGGGAGCTGATTGGTTGGCGAAGAGTGCTTGGACGGCGGTGGTGAGGAACTGGAAGACGTTGCGGGATTGTTGGCGACAGGTTTCGATCACCGTCAGCAATGTTTCCACGA
>SXKJ01000279.1 GCA_005778115.1 Planctomyces sp.
ATTGCGACGTGAAACAATTCGATGCGGTCAATGTGCATGGTTGTGACGGAGGGGTTAGGGTTTGGGGGCTAGGGATTAGGGAAGGCCAAAGAATCACAGGGAAGCTGCAACCACGCCGTTGATCGTTGTCTTCACTAACCCCTAATCCCTAGCCCCTAACCCCTCATTTCTCGTCCTTCCAAAACTCGTCCTCGCCCTTTTTGAGCGGTGGCTTCTTGACGGGCGGTTTTGCAGAGGCAGGCTTGTTCATCGATGAGATCGCCATCTCGATCAGCTCATCGTCGTCGGCGACTTTCGCTTTCGGAGCGGTCGGCTTGGTTGGTGGAGCGAGACTTCTCGTCGGTGGTGCCGGAGGTCTAGGAACGCCGGGCTTAGCGACTGCGGAAGCGGCTTTCACCGGTGGTTTCGCGCCGGCGGCCGCTGGTTTTTTGCTGGCCGCGTTCCAACCGCACGCTGGGCAAAGTCCTTTGAAGTTCAGCGCTTCGCCGCATTCGTTGCAGAGCGGAATCGGTTGGCTGGACTCTTCGAGTCGCGGGTTGCTGAGTACGGACTTTGGTCCGGCGATCGTTTGTGATTGAGGTTTTGCGGCTGGCTGAGTTGGCCTCGCGGCGGCAGCGGGCTTCGGGGCAGTAGCGGCAGGTTTCTGTGGAGCAGGCGGGGCCGCTCCCTGACGTTCACGGTTCGGACTCGTTGGGGCTGTTTTCGCGGTGACTCCGCTGGAGGCTTTGAGTGAGGGTGACGTCCACGCGGCTTGTGCGTCTTCATCGGCGACCGGTGCCGCGGGTTTCTCGGACGAGGGCTTCTTCGCGACCACATTCTCCTGCCGCACAATTACCGTCTGAGCTTGCTTGCCGCTGGTCACATCCTTCGCCGTGACTTCCACGCGGGCTTGTTCGTTGTAGGTGATCGTGACCTCGACCAGCGATTGCTCCGGCAAATTCTTTGGCAAGTCTTCGACGATGCAGGTGCCGAGCTCAACGTACTTCTGATCGGCAATCGTGCCGCTCTCGACGATGTGCAAGTTGACTCGGCGTTGGTTCGGGATGACGGTGCCGAATGTTTGCGTGATCGATGTGGGAAGCTCGGAATTCGCGGGAATCAAGAAGTGCGGAACCCGAGTGTTCTTCTCGGTATCACGAATCAAGATACCCAGCGCGCGAGCATTCACGCTGTGCTGCTTGATCTTGGCAAGCTTGGCGCTGGCCGTCGGACTGAGAATCGACTTCGCGAAGTCCGCGTTCGTCAGCAACATGCCGGCGTAATAGGTCGCTCCGTGCGAGATCGACTGGTCCGGGGACAGCGACGTGTTGAGCGTGCGGAAGCCGAGTTCGCCGAGTCCCTTCTTAATCGCCGGCATCCGTGAAGAACCGCCAGTGGTCAGGATCGTGTCGGTCTGCTTGAGCCCGAATTGATATGCCTTCTGCAAATCTCGCGTGATGGAAATGGTCCGGTCGAGCAGCGGTTTCGTCAGCTTCTCGAACTCCGGCAGTTCGATTTGATAGACCTTGCGATGTTTGCCGTGCGAGCAAGTCAGTGCGGCTCGCGGCCGGACGGTCAGCGAGCGTTTGGTGTTCTCGACCGCCATCGCCAGAAGCTGCATGGATTCGGGATCTTTGCGCGGATCGTCACCGAACTCGCGGGCAAACCGGTCGCAGATTGCGTTCGACAACGACTCGTTCCAGTCGATGCCTCCCAGCTTCAGGTCGCCGGTGCTGGCCATCACTTTGACTTCGTCTTTGTGATACCTCACCAGCGATAGATCGAACGTGCCACCTCCGAGGTCGTAGACCAAAATGCGTTGTTCGTCGGCCAACTCGGTGAACCACAAGCCTTCGCTTCCCAGCACATAGCACAACGCGGCGGCGACCGGTTCGTTGATGATGTCCACTCGATTCAGGCCCGCCTGGAAGCCTGCCTCAACAGTCGCCTGCCGCTGCCAGTCGCTGAACTGAGCTGGCACTGTGATGACCGCCTGCGTGACTTCGCCGATCTGTTCCCGTGCCGAGTCAAGCATTTTCCGCAGTACGAGCGCTCCGACATCGACTGGCGTGTATTCCTTGCCTTCGATCGCCCAGGTCTTGTTCGTGCCGATGTATCGCTTGGAGTTCTGCACGACGTGCGTCGGCTTGAGCACCGCGTTGCGCAAGGCTTCGGTCCCGACGATCACATCCTGGCCGTCGAACATAACGATCGACGGCGTGGTCATCTCCCCTTCTTGATTGGGCAGCGTGACAGGCTCGCCATGTTCGTTGAGATACGAGAGACAGGAATACGTCGTCCCCAAGTCGATACCGACGGCGTGAGTCTTCAGCATGATGAGCCTTCGAGGTGCCTCGCAGAGATGAAAGCCGGTGCCTCGCACCAGCCGATGGGATCGCGGCGAGCTATGCTATCAATGGCTGGAATCGCTCACCAGCGGCGCAAGGCGAATGGAATTTTCGAGGTTTGAGTCCAGTGTGACGCCAACACGATTGAGAACGGCCAAGTTGTTTCCATTCGCGCTCCACTGAATTCGCGCGGCCATGTTTTCTGTTCTTTTTGACCCGCGCGAATTCAGTAGAGCGCGAATGGTACGAGTCCCAAACGACTTCCCGTTGCGGGTTGCGTTGATGACGAACTAATCTCCGCCCCGATTCTCCGCTCCGATCACAGATTCCCGGTTGAAGCCGGCGGAGCCGACGACTTTTTGCGAAGGGATTGGGAAACGTGCTGCGGACTCATACTTGCGGTGAATTGCGGATTGGCGATGTTGGAAAAGAAGTCACATTGGGAGGCTGGGTGGATTCCCGCCGGGATCATGGCGGATTGATCTTCATCGACCTGCGGGATCGCTACGGCATCACGCAGATTGTCTTTGAACCCGATCAGGCAGCTGCCTTCGAGATCGCTCAGACGCTGCGGTCTGAGTTCGTCATTCAAGCGACCGGCAAAGTCTCAGCGCGTGGCGAGGGATTGGAGAATCCGAAGCATGTCACCGGCCAGGTTGAGGTCGATGCCACGACGCTGGTGCTGTTGAACAAGTCAAAGACCCCGCCATTCGAGCCAGGGTCTTCCACGTTGCCCAACGAAGAGTTGCGGCTGAAGTATCGCTACATCGACCTTCGCCGGCCTCAGTTGCAGAAGGCGATGATGCTGCGACACAAGCTGACCAAGGCGGTTCGCGACTATTTCGATCAGAACGGGTTCCTCGACATCGAAACGCCGATCATGGGACGCAGCACGCCAGAAGGGGCGCGCGATTATCTCGTTCCCAGCCGCGTGCATCCGGGGACGTTCTTTGCTCTGCCGCAGTCGCCGCAGCTTTACAAGCAGTTGCTGATGATGGCCGGCTATGA
>SXKJ01000280.1 GCA_005778115.1 Planctomyces sp.
ACATGGCTCCCACGGAGGGGATCAACGCCGCGCCACTGCTCAATTCGTGAGCGACGACCAACAACGCCACCGGCCACACGCCAACTCCGTGCTGATTGCTCGCGGGAGGAAATTCGCGACGCAGCACCGGTTCCGGCGCGAGCGTGATCGTGGTCCCATCCACCAGGTAGACGCGGCGTCCGTCCAACGAGGGTGCCGTGGCCTCGATCAACGAGTCACGGACTCGCTCGGCAAACCACTGGGCCGCGTTCCGCTGCAACCGACTTCGCGCGCGACTGTACCCGCCCGTGGCATTCGACAACGTCTTCTCGGTGATGCGTTTGTTGCGCGGCAGGAAATCCGGTTGCGTGTCGATGAGTCGCTTCACCGCCGACTCCAACGAGCGTTCGGGAGCCATCCGCTGCGACACGAAGCACGACACCGGTGGTGTCGACCGCATTCCCACGCATGGGGAACAAGTTGATCGGCCGCCGACCAATCCACGAGATCGCGCAACAATTCGAAGACTCGATCAAACTCCACATCCCGCGAAGGATCTACCGGAAAATGGACTTTCACTCTCGCCGCCATGCCAAATTGACTCCCTTGCAAGAAGTCATTCTCTGGCGCAAACGGCGTGCCGAACGCAAGTGTCTTCTAAAGTAAGTACCATTGGGCTGACGCGGCCCCGCTCGCCTGGAATTTATTCTTACCACCTCGCAGCGTGTCCGTGACGAGTGAAGAATCGATCTTGTTGCGAAAGGAATATGCTTTGTCTGAAAGCTGGAATGACTTCCGACAGCAGATGCCGGTCGCCGAACGCTGGGCGTATTTCGATCACGCCGCCGTCGCGCCGCTGAGCTTGCCGGCCGCACGCCTGCTGGCCGATTGGGCCAGCGAGGTTGCTCGCAACGGCGACGCGAACTGGTCCGAATGGCGGAAGCGAGTTGGCCCGGTGCGCGAGTCCGCCGCACGACTGCTCGGCTGCCAGTCGCGCGAAGTGGCGTTCGTCTCGAACACGACCAGCGGCTTGTCGATCATCGCGGAAGCCTTCCCGTGGCAACCGGGAGACAACGTGGTGCTCGCCAGCGGCGAGTTCCCGGCGAATCGAAATTCGTGGCGTTGTCTGATCCCGCGTGGCGTCGAAGTCCGCATCGTCGAGAGCGAACCCGGCACCGACGTTTGCGAGATCGACAAGCTGTTGGCCGCAACGGATGCTCGGACCCGGATCGTGACGGTCAGTTGGGTCGGGTTCATCACTGGTTGGCGACACGATCTCGATGCGCTAGCGGAAGCCTGTCATCGGCGCGGGATCTTGCTGTGTGTCGATGCGATTCAAGGCTTGGGAGTCATCCCGCTGGACCTGTCACGCACGCCGGTCGATTTCCTCGCAGCGGACGGACACAAATGGATGCTCGGCCCGGAAGGAGCCGGTGTGTTGTTCATTCGGCAAGAGCATCTCGAACGCCTGCGACCCACGGGGATCGGGCCGAACAGCATTGCGTTCTCCGGTTCATATCTCGGCGACCTGAGCGACTACACGCTCGATCGCGAGAACTCCGCAGCGACCCATCGAGTCGCTCGCCCCTTACAGCCACACGAGATGTGGTCGGCCGCACGCCGCTTCGAGGGAGGGACTGCGAACGCCGGCGGCATCTTGGCGCTCGGCGCGAGTTTGGATTTGTTGTTGTCCTTCGGTATCGACTCGATCTGGTCCCGGCTGCGTGAGGTCAGCGATCGGCTGCGACACTTGCTGGAATCAATGGGGTTCATCGTTCGCTCGTCCGCGTTGGAGACTCGGCGATCTGGCATCGTTGCTTGCGAAGTCTCAGACGACGAACGAAAACGCATCCAGACAACCGCGCGAGCCGGCGGAGTGATCCTCAACTTCCGGGAAGGCTTGATGCGGTTCAGCCCGCACGCCTACACAAACGACGGAGACCTCGAACGGCTGCGGTGGTTGCTGACGAAATCTGACCTCTAAAAGATAGCCGTACCGCGACCGTCAGGGAGCGGCCCGGAAATTACGAAACAGGCCGCTCCCTGACGGTCGCGGTACGGTGACACTGGTGTCTCAACCCACTCTTCCCACAACTGAACCCCCTCCCCGCGCGAGCCTGTTGTTTCGCCTCACTGCGATCGCGGGGATCGTTTTTGTGGTCACGATTCTCGCGTTGATCGCCATCGTGATTGGGAACTCGCAGTCTCCCGGAGCACGCTGGTTGAATCGCCATGCCGGTTCGCTGTTTGCCGTCGAGGTCGCGGCGATCCTGCTGCTCGGCTATGCGGCGATGCTTCAAGATCGCCGGCAAACACTACGAGAGCGGGACGAATCGGATTCGAGTCCGCCAACATCGGAGGCATGATGTCTTCGCCAGTTCCACTGCCCTCGCCATCCACGGAAGAAGGTCGAAGGTCGCGATCTTCGCGCCGCCGATTGCTCGTGCTGGGAGTGATAGGGCTATCGTTGGTCTTGGCGGTGCTTGCCTATCGGTACTTCTGGCTGGGCCGACCGATCGGTCATGGCCCGGCTGGGCCGACGGTGGCCCGCGCGGCGTTTGAACGAGTCTGGTCGGATCGCAAAGTTGTGCTGCTTGGTTTCGGCGACAGCGTGACGGCAGGCTATGGAGCGACACCGGGGCATTCGTTTTTCGATCGGCTGGTCAAGAATCCCAATGACGAGTTCGCCGACATGCGCGGTTTGTGTTTGGCGGCGGTGCTGCCGAATTTGGAAGCCAAGAATCTTGGCCTGTCAGGATCGACCTCGCTGGAGCATCTCGACTTTGTGTTGCCGAAGGTGCCGATGTTCGACGACGACACGTTCGGCGTGATCGTGCTGACCACGGGGGGCAATGACGTGATCCACAACTACGGCCGCACTCCGCCGCGAGAAGGCGCGATGTACGGCGCGACGCTCGCACAGGCTCAGCCCTGGATCGCCAATTTCAAGGAGCGGTTGGAGTTGATGCTCAATCGTCTGCGAGAACGCTTTCCCGGTGGCTGCCACTTCTTCCTCGCGAACATCTACGACCCGACCGATGAAGATGGCGACACGCTCAACGCCGGCTTGCCGCGCTGGCCGGAGGGCTTACAAGTCCACAAGGCGTACAACGACGTGATCGCTCGTTGCGCCGAACGTCGCGAAGATGTCGAACTGATCGACATTCAACGGGAGTTCCTGGGGCACGGCATCCATTGCCGCCAGTTCTGGCACCGGCATTACCGCTCGGCCGATCCGACCTATTGGTACTACGACAATCTCGAAGACCCGCACGATCGCGGCTACGACGCGATCCGCCGAATGCTGCTGATCGAGATGAGCCGAGTCTTACCGAAGCGACTGGCTCCGTCCGGTGATATCTCGCAAGGCCGTGAATGAGATCAGCGAGCGGGGCGGCGTCAGCCCCCCGGCACTGTGGAGAATGCACCGGGGGCCGACGCCGCC
>SXKJ01000281.1 GCA_005778115.1 Planctomyces sp.
CCCCGCTCGCCTGTCGCATTCGATGGCGTTTCCAGCGAATCTCCAGCCGCTTGTTTCGAGTCCCTGAGCCTGCATTAGAATCTCACCGTTCGCTTCGCCTCCGTCTGGATTTCGCGATGCCCAAATTCTGGCATGATGATCAAGCGCCATGGATTCCCTCGCCGAGATTGTCGCGGCGCGAGTGGCTGTGCATCGGCGGACTCAGTTGGTTGGGGCTGAGCGAATCGGCGATTAACAGACTGCGGCCCGACGCCGTTGCTCAGGCGAACGAAACCCAGGCACAAGCCGCTCGACCAGCTCCTGCCAAACGCTGTGTCTTCATTTTTTTGTTCGGTGGTCCTAGTCAAATCGACCTCTGGGACATGAAAACGCACGCCCCCGAAAACGTGCGCGGCATCTTTCAACCGATCGACACCTCGGCACCGGGCATCCAGATTTCCGAGCTGCTGCCGAATCTCGCGAAGCAAGCAAACAAGCTTTGTCTGCTGCGGTCGATGACTCATGGCGACCCAGTCCACGGCACCGCGTGCAGCCAGGTCATCACGGGGCGTCCGCATCGGCGACCGGGGACGACCGACACACTCGCACCGGACGATTGGCCATCACTCTCGGCAATGGTGATGCGATACGGCCGAGCCTCCGGTGGGATGCCTTCGTCGGTCGTGCTGCCGTGGTATCTAATGTTTCCCAGCCAAGGAGCTCGCATCGCTGGCCAGTCGAGCGGCTTGATGGGGGAGATGCACAACGCCTTCCTCATCGACGGCGACCCCAGCCGTGACGATTTCTCCGTGCCGGGTATTCGACTCCCAACCGATGTCCCCGCCGCACGCCTGCTGCGTCGCGAGGGACTGCTCCGCGAAGTGGACATAGTGCGGAGAGTGCTGGGAGACGGGCCGCAAAATCAGTTAGTCAACGATCAATACCGGCAAGCGTTCTCAATGATTACCGGCGAGCAAACGGCCGCCGCGTTCGATCTCGATCGCGAAGCGGCCACGACGCGCGAACGATACGGCTCGCACAAGTTCGGACAGAGCTTGCTGCTCGCGCGGCGACTCGTCGAGCGTGGCGTGTCGCTCGTCTCGGTCAATTGGGACGACGAGACACGCGACGAAAAACAATCTCCGTTCTGGGATACGCATCACGACAACTTTAACCGGCTGAAGAAACTCACTCCTGTGTTTGACCGCGCGTTCGCCGCGTTCCTCGCCGATCTGCACGAACGCGGGTTGCTCGACAGCACGATGGTCGTGGCGATCGGTGAGTTCGGCCGCACACCGAAGATCGGCCAGTTCACTCAGAACAACGCCACCGAGAAGACCGGCCGCGATCACTGGCCTCATGCCTTCACCGCACTGGTCGCCGGCGGAGGCGTTCCCGCCGGGCATGTCTTCGGAGCGACCGATCGCCTGGGAGGCCACGTCATCGACAAGCCGGTGACGCCCCCCGATCTTGCCGCCACGATCCTCACGCACCTGGGCGTTGATCCCGGCCAGCGCTATCACGCCCCGCTGCTCGGCGAATCGTTCCCGCTCTCTATTGGCCATACCATTCGCGATTGGAGCTAACTGTGATTCGACTGAGCGAGATCACCTATTTCCTGCGTGAGTATGCACCTCCGTCGCTCGCCGAAGAGTGGGACAACGTCGGACTGCTGCTCGGTGATCCGGCCGACGAAATTCAATCGGTGCTGACCTGCTTGACGCTCTCGCCCAACGTTGCCGAAGAGGCCATTGCAGCGAAGTGCCAGTTGGTCGTCAGTCATCACCCAATCTTGTTCCGCCCCGTGCAGCGACTGACCGCCGAAACCTCCGAGGGGCGAATGCTCTTATCACTGATCCGAGCGGGGATCTCCGTTTACAGCCCGCACACCAGCTACGACAGCGCGGTCAACGGCATCAACTCGCAGCTTGTGAGGTTGTTCGATCTGTATGACATCCTGCCGCTGCGCCAGTTTTCGACCTCAATCCTTGGCGCTGGGCGCTGCGGATACTTGCCGACCGCGATGACACTGGGCGAACTCATCGAGCTTACGAAACCCGCGCTGCGTGTCTCGACATTGCAGTACGTCGGCAACTTGGATCGGCAAATCACCAAACTCGGCATCGCCTGCGGATCGGCCGCCGAGTTCCTCCGCGATGCCGCTCAACTTGGCTGCGAAGCACTGCTGACCGGCGAGGCTCGATTTCACTCCTGCCTGGAAGCCGAATCGAGCAACATCGCGCTGATCCTGCCCGGCCACTACGCCACCGAACGTCCCGCGATGGAACAACTCGCCGAAGTTTTGCGAACACAATTCCCCAGGCTCATCGTGCGCCCCAGCGACTTCGAATACGATCCGGTTAAGTTCGCCTGACCTCAAACAACGATCTTCAATCGCGATGCCCGAACGCTCCGCCTCCACGCTCTTGTCACGAGCCCTGCATCTCCGCTGTCCGCGTTGCGGCGAAGATCGGCTCTTCATCGGTTGGTTCCGTATGCACGAGCGGTGCTCGGGATGCCAACTGAAATACGAACGCTCGCCCGGCTATTTCCTCGGTTCGACGTATATCAACTACGGCCTGACCTCGCTGACGATGAGCGCCGCTTATTTGATCCTGCACTTCGGCTACAAAGTTCCGAAGGAATGGCTCGCCCCACCGCTGGCGGCCTATTGCGTGCTCTGGCCGCTGTTCTGGTTCCGCTACGCCCGCTCGCTGTTTCTGGCGTTCGACTGCTACTTCGACGATCCCGATCTCAATTCGGATGAAGAATCGAGTGACTCCGAAATCTGAGATTTCAAATTTGAAATCTCAGATCGAGCGCTCCTCACGTCGTCGCCGGTTGCAAACCGCCAGGCAACATTCCATCCGTTCCCGGCTCAGCGTCCGCCGCACTTTGCTCCCAGCCTTCGATCGCCGCGTTCTCTTTGCGTCCCAGCAGGTACATCCCAAATCCAATGCCGCCGCCGATCGTGAACATCATCCCCATCATGAAAAGGATCGAGTACATGTAAGCTGCCGGCAGCAGTGAGTCCTGCTCGTTCGCCACCTTGCACATCGGACATGCCTGAGCCGACTGGGCCATCGGACCGATGACTCCGACACTCAAAAGCAGCGCGGCCAACACGATTCGTCGCAACATTGTCTCGCTCCTCGTAACTCGAAGCGTCTGCGAGGGCGGACGCTCCAAACAACTCTCATTCCAGAATCGAAACCGTGTGAAGCGTTCGCCCTTGCTGACGCTTCGAGGCTGTGATTTTTTGTAGGGCGGGACAAGCTGAGTACTCTCAGCGCCGGCCCACCAATCATTTTCCAAGCGAAATTGGTGGGCCGGCGCGACGAGTACGTCGCTGGTCCCACTCTACAAATCAAAAACTCACAGCCTCTTCGGGTTAGTTTTCCTTATCGCGGGTGAAGTCTACGAACTCGGCCAGTGATATGCCAAGAAATAGATCACGACCCCCGTGATCGACACATACAACCAAACGGGAAACGTCACCTTGGCGACCTGACGATGACGCCGCCAAGTCGCCGGATCACCGAGCCTTCCGGCTCGATCCGCCTTCAGCCCCAGCCAAATCGCCCGTCCTGCCAGGAACGGCACAAAGCCGGCCAGCACGATGTGGCTGATCAAAATCGCGAAGTAGACCGTCCGGATCAGTCCCACTCCCTCAAACTTCTTGGACCCGCTGCCGGTGAAGTGCTGCAACGCGAAGTGATACGTCAGATAGCACGCCAAGAACGCCACCGACACGCCAAACGCCGCCAGCATCGTCTGCTTGTGAGCCACTCGCTCCCCACGCCGAATCTGAAGCCAGCCGCGTACCAGCAAGACCGTCGCCAAACCGTTCAGGGACGCATTCACGGCCGGCAACCACATCACCCAATCAGGAGTCATGAAATCTTTCATTATTCGGTCTTCGTGCCGGCTTCGCTCGGAGCACTTTCTTCCGATGTCTTCTTCAACCGCTTCCGCAGCTCGCGCCGCAATTGATCAAAGCTCGCATCGTCGATCGAGTTCCATTTGCCTTGCACAACCCCCTGCTCATCAACCAGCAGGATGTTGTTCGTGTGAATGAACTCGTGCCCTTCCACCCGCATCTTGCCAGTCGCCTCTTGGACCGGCATGAGGAAGCTGCCGTTGATCAACGGATAAATCTTGTCCTTCTGCCCGGTTGGATCGGTCAGAAACAGCCAACGCTCCGGGGACGCCTGAAAATCATTCGCATACTTCGCGAGCTGTGCCGGAGTGTCCCGTTCCGGATCAACCGTGATCGTCACCAGCCGGAGGTCGGTCTCTTTGAAGAATTCGTCCTGCAACCGCCGCATCGCCGACGTCACACGGAAGCACGGCCCCGCGCAGTGCGTGAATATGAAACTCACCACCCACGGATGCCCGACGAGATCTTCCTTGTGAATGACCTTCCCGCTGCGTTCCGTGAACTCAAAGTCGGCGACGCCCGACTCCGGCCATTTCAGTTCGACCTTGATGACCTTCGGACGACCGTTGTCGTCGTCTTCTTCATCCGTCATGTCCGTCGCACTCGCGAACGGCTTCGTAACCTCCGAGTCTTTCCGCCCACGCGAACCAAACGCGATCCAAGCGGCGATTAGCACGAAACAGACAAGACCATTCACCACAAACATCGTCTTCCCAATCGCCGAGCCAAACGGCTTGGCGACAACACCAGGCGTCTCGGCCACTCGGTCGTCCGTTGACGTAGAACTATCGGACATTGATCACGCTCCTGCGGTGAGTCAGCCAGCCAGCCAACACCACCGTCACCAGACAAAACCCGCATGTCGCCACGAGGCAAGTTGCCAAACTCGGCAACGACGAACTCACCGGAGCCGCGGCCAACAGCGGAGACATCAGTCGCCGCAAGCCGGCCACTCCGTAGGTCAGCGGATTCAACCGCATCACCCACGATAGCCAGCCCGACTCCGGCACCGGAAAGAACGAGCCAGACAATAACCACATCGGCATCAGAAACACGCTCATCAACGCATGAAACCCCTGAGTCGAATCCAGCGACCAGGCCATCGAGTATCCCAAAGCCGTCAACGCGAACGCCACCAAACAGAGAAACCCAACCATTGCCAGCCAACCGCCGAGCGTCAGTTGCCAACCCAGACTCGGAGCCAGCCCGACGAACTGCAACAACGGGCCGATCACCAAAAACAACGCCGCCTGAATCAGAGCCAACAGCGTCCCGCCCGTCAGCTTCCCCAGGACCAACGCCAACCGAGGCACCGGAGCCACCAGCACTCCTTGCAGGAATCCTTCACGCCGATCCTCAATGATCGAGATCGTCGAGAAGATCGCCGTAAACAATACGATCATCACCGTCACGCCGGGGAAGAAATACTCCTGATAAGTCATTCCCTTCGGAGCCCACTCCGGAGCCTGAAACGACCCGCGCAATCCCGCTCCGAACAACACCCAAAAGATCAACGGCTGCCCCAATGCCCCGATCACCCGCGTCCGCTGCCGAAAGAACCGCAGCAGCTCGCGCAACGTCAGCGTCCAGATCGGCAACCAGAAGGAGATGGCCGGCTCTCGCATTAGTTTATTGGATGGATCGGGCGTCATCAGGAATCTCAACAAAACTGCTGACAGAAAGATGGGAAAACTTCGATCGTTCCGGAAATGATTCGTCTCTATTTTTCTGTCAGCAAGAAGTCTCATTGTTCATCAGCTTCGTCTTCCTCCCAAAACCGATGTCCCGTCTTTGCTATAAAGACATCTTCCAACGACGGCTTCCCCAACGACACCGAAGTAATCTCGTTCGGAAAGGCTTCAACCAAATCACGCAAAAGTTCATGCCCACGAGTTTGTTCGATCCGCAACGACTGACCAAACAACTTCGGCTCGATCCCAAATCGCTCCGCAATCCGCTGCGACAGTCGAGTTGGCTCCTCTGCCAAGATCGTCAAGCAGTCACCGCCTATCTCCGCCCGCAACTCCGCCGGCGTACCCAGAGCGATCAACTTCCCGTGATCCAGTAAGCCAAGCCGATCACACTTCTCCGCTTCTTCCATCAAATGCGTCGTCACGACGACCGTCACGCCACTCTCATCACGAAGTTGCAACAAGTAGCGCCACAGATCATGCCGCGTGCCGGGATCGAGTCCCGTGCTCGGCTCATCAAGCAACAGCAACTCCGGATCGTGCAGCATCCCTTTGGCGATCTCCGCGCGGCGCTGCAAACCTCCGGACAACGAATTGACTAAAGCGTTCTGCCGATCGCTCAATCCCAATCGCGCCAGCCGGTCATCAATCCGAGCCGACAACGCTCGACCGCTCAACCCGTAAAGATGCCCTTGATGAACGAGGTTCTCCCGCAATGTCAGCCGCCGATCAAGACTGGGTGCTTGAAACGTGACACCAATTCGCCTCCGCACATCCGCGGAGCTTGTCGCCATATCGAATCCCAAAACCGTCACCTGTCCGGCTTGGGTCGGCAATAACGTCGAAAGCACTCGAAAGAGCGTCGTCTTCCCGCCGCCGTTTGGGCCGAGCACCCCGAACACCTCGCCGCGACGAATCTCCAACGTCACGCCGTCGAGGGCCTGTCGCTCGCCATAGGCATGAGAAAGTTGATCTATACGAATCGCGGTCATCGTCGGAGTCCAGGCTTGAGCATGCTTGGGGCCGTTCCTCCAGCAGCCAACAGGCGGGACTCCAGCGGGCGCACTTGAACGGAGAGTTTAATGCTCCGGCTTTCCCTCAGTGTGATGCGCGGCCCGAGCTTCGTGCTCCGCGAAGTCTTCCATTTGTGGGACTTCCTGCATGTAGTAGTGCTTGCCGACATCGGGCATCAGCGCCAACGGCAGTCCCAGCGCCAGAATCGTGGTCGGTGCCAGCAGCACGTACTTCCAAGCCCGCTCGAACTTCAGGTGCATGAACCACGCTAGCACGCACAGCGCCTTGCACGTCGCCACCGACAGCACGGCAACTACTTTGACTCTATAGGGCAGATGCACCACGTCCGCCATGATCGAGATGAGCGTAAAGACGCACAGCGCCCCGAAAATAACGGCGTACTTCGGATGTTCGTGATGAGAATGGTCGTCGTGCATAACTCTTGTCCTTGTAGGTCAGGCTTTCTAGCCTGACGCTTTTGTCTTTCGTGAATCACGGTCTGTCGCCGCAGGGTCAGGCTGGAAAGCCTGACCTACAGGTCAAACGATGTAGAGCAACGGGAACAAGAAGATCCACACCAAATCCACGAAGTGCCAATACAATCCGCTGTTCTCCAAGAAGTCATGCCAACCTTCGAGCGTCGGCTGCTTCAGCAGGATGCCAAACAGCAGCATGCCAATGATGACGTGCAGTGCATGAAAGCCGGTCATCAGGAAGTAACAGGACGCGAAAATGTTGCCGTACAGAATCGGATGCGGATCATGCACCGACTTGAAGACGTGGCCCCACTTTTCATTCGACTTCAAACCGTCCAGCTGCTTCTGAATTTCACCGAGCGGAACATTCTCGGCTTGAATGTCTTTCTTCATCGCCGAAAACCGGCTGAACATGGTCGTCGTCGTCGCACCACTGGGATCCTTCGGAACGTCGAATTCTTTGAACGCCTCGACGGCTGCGACTTCAGCCGGCTTGCGGGACGAGGCCAAGGATGCGGACGCATCCACCAACAGCTTTCGGAGCTTGCTGGGATCATTCGCCGGTTCCGGGATCTTCTCGACGGCCTTGAGGGATTTCGCTTTCGCGATCATTCGATCCAGATGCGAGGCAACCGCCTTTTCGGATTCCTTCAAGACTTTGTACTTGGCCTGCTGATCGTTCTCCGCCACATGTCCCGGCAGGATGTCGTGGTCGATCTTGCCGTAGTACTCGTATGACTTGATCCCCAAGAACACGAAGGCCAACGCGAAGGTCCACTGCAAGAACTTGCGAGCCTTTGCGAAGTCCTTCGCCCCCATCGCCTCGTGAGCAACCACCACGAAGTAGCTCGACAGAATCAGCACGAACGTGTTGATGCCTCCGGCTGCGACGCGAATGTGCGTCACTTCCGGATCGGTCGGCCATCCCTTGGAGCCCATCCGCAGCACGATGTAAGTGCCGATGAAGGCTGTGAAGAACATGATTTCGGTGCCGAGGAACAGCCACATGCACAGCTTGGAGTTGGGAATGGCCAACCCCATCTTGATGGGCGGAACCGCGTGTGAAGGTGCGTGCGACATTTTTGAAATCCGTAACTCTTCTATCGAGGCATCAAATCCGTACCGCGACCGTCAGGCAGCGGCCGGATCGTCTCCACCGGGCCGCTTCCTCACGGTCGCGGTACGGCGGTCATGAACTAACTCAACAATCTCCAATGATCCCAAGTCAGAGCCAGCAACAGCGCCGGCAAATACACCAACGAGAACCACAACAACTGGCGAGCCGTCTTGATCGACTCGGCCAGCAAAAAGCGAACAGAAAACGCGACGTAGCCCAAGCCCAGCACCACTGCGATCAAAGCAAACCAGTCCCCCGCCAGCGCCGCGTCTTTCAATAGCAAGCTGACAGGAATCAGAGCCAACGCATAACCGACACACAACCACCCGGTGACGCGCGGAGCGGGCCGCGACTGAGGCAGCATCCGCAGACCGGCCGCAGCGTATTGCTCGCGATACAACCAAGCGATCGCCAGGAAGTGCGGGAACTGCCAGACGAACAACGTCGCGAACAGAGCGAAGGCACCTGCATTTAACTCGCCACCCGCCGCCACCCAGCCCAGCACTGGCGGCATCGCACCGGGGATTGCGCCAATCGTAGTGCAAAGCGATGTGCGTCGTTTGAGCGGCGTGTAGACCACGACATACAGCAGCAGCGTGACCGCCGACAGCAGTGCGGTCAGAGCATTCACAAACCAAATCAAGTCCGTCAGGCCAATCACTGCCAACAACAAACCAAACGCCAAGACTTCGCTGGGCAGCAATCGGCCGCTGGGCAATGCTCGATTCGCCGTGCGAGCCATCAGCCGATCCGAGTCACGCTCCAACCATTGATTGAGCGCACTGCAACTCGCCGCGACCAGGCCGATGCCGAGCAACGCATGACCTAACGCCACGCCTGACCATTCGGCCGTCGTGCCCAACATGAACCCCAACGCGACCGTCACCAATCCCATCACCGCGATACGCGGCTTCGTCAGCGAGAAGTATTCCCGCCATCGCGGCGTCGCATCCGCTCGCGCCGTCAGCGTCGCGCTGAGTTCCATCGAGCCTTGTGGGTCGAGAACAACACTCATCGCACGGCCCCTCCCGCGTAGTCGGCACACTCCGTGTGCCGAAGGCCGACGGCACACGGAGTGTGTCGGCTACTATTGAGCCAACTCAATCGCAGCACACGCACCGCCAACTGCACCGACATCATCAACACGAACATCGACGTCACCGCGTGAGCCGTGCGGAAGAGGATCTGTTCCGGAGCCTGTTGCACCGCGACGTATCCGGCCGGGGGATATCCAAATCGAGTCACCCAAGCACCGGCACCCAATACCAACTGAACCAACAAGACGATCGACAATCCCATCGCAGCCGAACGGAGCCAAGCGACACCAGATCGCCAACTCGCGACTATGACCGCCACGATCAATACGGTCGCCAAGACCGCACCCGCCAAGTGCTCGTGCAGGGCGAGTCCAAGGTGCCGGACCAAACCGCCGAGCAACGCCTGACCAAACACCGCCAAAGGTGTTGCGATAGCGAGGATTTTCAACCTGTTTGAAGTCTCGCTGGCCGGTCGCGCGACTCCTTGGCCGTTCGCCCACTTCGATCCTGTCGCGAGCGCGAACACAGTGATCGTCACAAAAATCAGCGACGCGAACAGACCATGCACGAGTGCGGCGACTCGCGCATCCGCAATCACTCGAAATCCCCCCAACAGTCCTTGGAGCACGACGGCACTCAGAATGCCGATCGCCATGCCTCGCACCCAAGTGCGTGATTCTCGCTTGAGCGTGATGACGACCAAACCAATCGAAATCAACCCGATCAAACTGCCAGCCAGTCGATGCCCATGTTCGACGAACTTCTCGCGGTTCGCCTGAAAGTCTTTCAGCCACGGATACAGAAACATGTTCTGACCATCCGAGGTCGGCCAATCCATAAAGGCCATGCCGGCATCCAGCGTCGTGACGAGCGCTCCCATCCCAATCGGCAACAACGCGACCGCCGCCGTCAGGACGGCGTAACGATGCAGCCAGCGATCAGGGATGGAAGTGAGCATGAGCTTTCGTAACCCGACTCTATGAGTCGAGCAAAGATCCGGTGACCCGACTCGGAGAGTCAGGCTACCGTCGTGGCAAGTCGCTAGTGATGACCTGCGTCCGCGTCACCTTCGGGCTTCTTCTTTCCCTTAGGCGGTTCGGTCTGCATCCAGAAGTCTTGGTCCGGGTTGTTCGGGTTCGAGTACTCATACGGACCACGGTAGCACACGGGTGGAATATCGAAGTTGCCGTGTCCCGGAGGGGAAGGAGCGAACCATTCCAGGCCGTTCGCACCCCATGGATTGCGTCCAGTCTTCTCGCCACGGAACCAACTCGTGCCGAAGTTATACAGCAGCAGGAACTGAGCGAAGCCCATGATGAGCGCCGAGATCGTGATGAACTGGTTCAGCGGCATCAGATGTTCGAGGTACGGGTGGATGTACGGGTCGGCATAACGTCTCGGGAAACCGGCGATTCCCAGCATGTGCATCGGGAAGAATGCGCCGTTGAACCCGATAAACGTCAAGAAGAAGTGCCACTTGCCCAGCGTCTCGCTCATCTTCCGGCCGAACATCTTCGGATACCAGAATTGGATCGCTCCGAAGACGCCGAACAGAGTCGTCCCAAACACGACGTAGTGGAAGTGAGCAACGATGATGTAGGTATCGTGGATGAAGATATCGACCGGCACAGCCGCCATGAAAATGCCGCTCAATCCACCGACGATGAACATTGAAATGAACGCCGCGCAACTCAGCGTCACGGTATTGAATTGCAATCTGCCGCCCCACATCGTGCCGATCCAGTTGAAGACTTTCACGGCGGAGGGCAAGGCGATCATGACCGTGGAGAGCATGAACGTCATGCCCAGGGCCGGATTCATGCCGCTGATAAACATGTGGTGGCCCCAGACGATGAAGCCCAGTCCGGCGATCGCGGACATCGAGAACACCATTGGCTTGTAGCCAAAGACTGGCTTGCGGCACATGCACGACAGCATGTCGCTGACCATCCCCATCGCCGGCAGCAGCATGATGTAGACGGCCGGGTGCGAGTAGA
>SXKJ01000282.1 GCA_005778115.1 Planctomyces sp.
GCTGGGAACAGCAGGTTGCCGGCTTCGTGCATTTGATAGAGCCGATGCACGCCGGTCGTGGTCTCTTCGGTGACGCCGCGAATGTTCTCGGCGATGCGGCGGAAGAAGCTGTTGTCCTCTTCTTGAATCTGAGCGAGCAGTTTCAGGATGACTGCGTACTCTTCATTCGTCGCGGTGGAGGCGTCCGGGACTGACTCAGCTTTCTCGAACTCGACCCCCTTGTGAACGAGCAGCGTGGCATCGCCACCGTCGTCGAGGATCATGTTGGGGGTGCCTCCGTCCGGCCAGCGGAAAAGTTGGTCGGTACACCACCAGTATTCTTCGAGCGTCTCACCCTTCCAGGCGAAGACCGGCACTCCCTGAGGATTGGCCGGCGTTCCGTTTTTGCCGACCACGGTGGCTGCGGCCGCTTCGTCCTGTGTCGAGAAGATGTTGCACGAGACCCAACGGACTTGGGCTCCCAGTTCGGTCAGCGTTTCGATCAAGACGGCCGTCTCGATCGTCATGTGTAGGCTGCCGGCGATGCGTGCTCCCTTGAGCGGTTTCGACTTGCTGTACTTGGCTCGCAGAGCCATCAAGCCCGGCATTTCGACTTCGGCCAGTTCAATCTTTTTGCGGCCCAAATCGGCGAGGCTGAGGTCTCGCACTTTGTAAGGCAACGCTTTGGTCGCGGACTTTGAAACGGCATCCAATGTGGCGGGCATGAAGAACTCCTTTGGGATTCAGAAGGCACACAGATCCAACGACTCGTAACTTAGGTGATGCTTCAGCGATCAGCAACTTAGCTCGTGCGACAAGTGAAACCGTTAAAGCAGGTCAATGATTAACAAATGAAACCGTTAGGGCAGGTCAATGATCGCAACTGGGGAATTGGGATCGACGCACTAGCACGACGCGCGAGCGAGTGGTTTGTCCCGAATCACCACTCGCTCACGCGTCGTGCTAGTTTTTGTGATGCCGCCATGAAACGGTTAGGCCATATTGAAAGCCGGAGGTTCTCTAGTTAGTAGTACCGCCATTTTTGATTTGTCACTTCGCGAAGCTAGCTTGGTTCTAACCTCAAAATAAGTATTAAGGCGCGCGGTGCTGCGACGCCACAGGAGGCATGGATGCGCAAGTTGAAGAGAACTTGTTGATGTCACTTGGTCACGTTCGCATGGCGACGTGATTGAGGACAGGAGGTCCTGATGAAGATTGCGATTCTGCACCCGTCTTATGAAGGTTCGAACGCGCCGTTTAAGGAACTTGATCCGCTCTGCGATCCATCGCGACATCTGCCGGGGCCGAGTTACACCAACTTTGACATCAGGAAAGCGATCGCCGTCAAACAGGTGATCGAGATTGCTCAACAAGGCTTTGACGTCGCCATCAATCTGTGCGACGGAGCTTGGGATGAAGATCGTCCCGGCATCGAAGTGGTGCAGGCGCTGGAAAAGCTCAACGTCGCGTTCACCGGCGCAGGCTCGGCGTTCTACGATCCAAGCCGCGAAGCGATGAAGATGGCGGCGTACTCGGCAGGCGTGAATGTTCCCGCTTATGTGCAGGCGAAGTCGATTGCCGACGTCGAGCAGGCGATCGAGCGGTTGCGGTTCCCGATGATCGTCAAGCATCCGCACGGCTATGCCAGTGTTGGCATGACGAAAGATTCGCGAGTCACCGCCGCTGATGGATTGAGGAACGAGGTCACACGATTCATCACGTCATTCGGCGGGGCTCTGATTGAGGAGTTTATTGAAGGTCGCGAATTCACCGTGCTGGTGACGGAACCGAAAGCGGGAGAGGCTCGGCCGTGGGCGCTGCAACCGGTCGAGTACTGTTTTCCGCCGGGCGAGACATTCAAGCACTTCGCAATGAAGTGGGTGGACTTCGAGAAGATGCACACGCGGTGGGTCGAAGACAAAGCTTTAGACGCGCGTCTGCGCGAAATCGCGTCGCTGACGTTCGAGGCGTTGAATGGAACGGGCTTTGGCCGTTGCGATCTGCGAATGAACGATGCGGGCGAGATATTCCTGTTGGAGATCAATCCCAACTGCGAGATGTTCTGCCCTGAAGATGAATACGGAAGCGCGGACGAGATCCTCGCCGCGGACCCCGCCGGCCATCGGGGCTTCTTGGAGCACCTCTTGTTCTGCGCGAAGCGACGGCAGCAGCGTGCCAAGAAATCATGGGAGTTGCGTTTTCATCGACCGCACGGCTTCGGCTTGTTTGCGACGTCCGACCTGCCGCGTGGCCAAATCGTCGTGAAGTACGAAGAGGTGTCGCACACGCTGGTTTCGCGGCGGCATGTGCAGCAGTCCTGGACCGGCCTCAAGCGGCAATGGTTCGAGCGTTACGCATGGCCCGTCAGCGACAACGTATTTCAGTTGTGGAGTGACAACCCTGAGCATTGGCGTCCGGTCAATCACAGTTGCGACCCGAACACCTGGCTGGAAGGATTGGACTTAGTCGCGCGACGGAACATCAAATCGGGCGAGCAACTAACAGTGGATTACTCGACGTTCTGCGGACCGTCGATGACGCCGTTCGATTGTTCGTGCAACGCCCCTGGTTGTCGGCGAGTCATCCGCGGCACTGACTTTCAATTGCCCGGAGTCCGCGAGCGTTACGGCGATCATGTCTCCGACTTCATTCGCTTCGTCAGCCGCGAGGGGGACGCGCGACACACGCTGCCCTACGAGATCGTGAAGAACGTGATCGGCTCCGGCCTGGTCGCTCGCCGAGCGTGGAAGAGCGGCGATGTTCTCAGTCCGGTTTCGTGGACCAATCAGCAACCAGAGCCGTCGCGTTGGACGATCCAGTGCGGCGAGAACGAGCATGCTGATCCGCAGCCGTTCGAGTTGCGGTACATCAATCATTCGTGCGATCCGAATGTCTTCTTCGACCTGGAGAATGGCGAGCTACGAGTGCTCCGCGACGTGGCTCCGGGGGACGAGTTCGCCTTCTTCTATCCCAGCACGGAATGGGACATGGCCGAACCGTTCGAGTGTTGTTGCGGCTCGCCCAACTGCGTCGGCCGGATCACCGGAGCGGGCAAGATGCAGCTCGACCTGCTGCGTCGGTATCGACTGTCGCCGGTCGTTCAAAACCTGCTGGGCGCGACGATGTGATGTGGCGTTGTCGGGGCGAACAAAGCAGCCGAGTCACAGTGTGCCTCGGCTACTTTTTTTGCGTCGCCACTACGGAATGATGTAGACGATCCCGACCGTTGCGGCAGCTTGGACGGCGGCGGCGGATAGGCTCCACGGCGGCAGGTACGCTCGAACGCCGAACTTTTCACAGGTCGTGCAATCGGGCAGCGTGCGGACGCAGGACCACGGTTTTTCGGCGGTAAAACGATACGGCAGGATCGGGATGTTCGCCGAGGCACGAATCATCGAGACAGTTGAAGTGAACGGCCCGCAGCCTCGTCCGCAGCGTTCGAGGTTCGGATCTTCGAACCACAGCGGCTTGTGACAGAACGGATACGAGTCGCGATTCGCCTGCCAAGGGTCACGGGCAATTCCGAAGACGTTGAATGGCTTGCGATGATTCATGATTGCGAACGCGACGTCGTTGGGTTCGCGGATGTTCTTGTTCTCTTCTTCGCTGAGATCCGGCAACTTCATCGCGAGCTCGGTGAACTCGTTAGGTTCGAGAATCTTCTGCGGCTTTTTCTTGGTGGGATCAGACACTTCCACTGGCGGCAGTATGACTGCTTTGCGAAGTTCAATCTGCCGAACTGGCTTCAGATCCTCCAAGATCACGGCCATCCGTTGTTGTCTGGCCTTCTCCGATTTGCCGGCGTAGTCAGCGTTCTGAGCCTTGGTCGTATCGCCTTCCGCCGCCACATGGCGAATCTCATCGCGTTGCGGAATTGGAGCCGGTGATTCGTCAACGTCCATCATTTCGTTCGAATCTTCGTCGCGGGCCTCATCTTCAAAGAAGAGTTGCACGACCCCGCGGACTGGACCTTTCTCCGGCAATGGTTCTTCGAAGATCGGTTCGTCGATGGTCGGTTCTTCGAGCATGCGCACCGGCGGCTTCTCCGTGGCCGCGACCACCGGCTCCTCACTCTCGGCCGGCTGCTGCGGCAGATCAATTTGCTCGGCGACAGGAGCCCGCAACGGCGTCTTACTCGCGACTGAGCTGGGCTGTGGCTTGGCAGGACGTGATGCGACCGAGCGAGCATCGAGGTTCGGTAATCTTGGAGCCTCCGGCACTGTTCCGGCGGCGACGGCGTATTTGGAAGGCTGAGGTACTTCGCGGCGAACCACCGGATTGGCGACGGTCGGCCGAGCTTTCGGTGCACTGTTGCGAGGTGTCGGAGAGGCCGGAATGAAATTCATCTTGCCCGCTGGCTTCGCGGATTGATTCATCGCGGCCTGTTTCGCAGCACTCGGCGGTGCTTCCGCCGGGCGTGGCCCGGACAAATACCCCTGCTTCGGCCCCAACTCTTGAGCGCCGACCTGGTCGACCACCGGACCGATCCGCAAGACAAACAGCGTGGGAACCACCACGGGAACCAGCAGCAGAACACAAGCTGTGACGCTCAGCGTGAATTTATGACGTGCCATGTCGTGACCTCCGTTGACTCGAATATCGTCCCCGGAATCTCGGCCTCCTTACCCTCAACGGAACTTCCCCCGCAGGCACGACGATTGTGACCGGCACCATCGGATCATCTGCCGTAACTCGCAAGCTTTACTCAGACTGCCAATTCAACCACGTTCGCTTGATTCTCCAAGAACGGGTCTGGCGTCCGCCCTGCGGGGCTGCTTTCCTACCGGGCCTCAGGTTCGAGCGTTTGTGGCCATTGTTGCGATTGGCGAGCGGGGCGGCGGCAGCCCCCCGGTTTTGCAGCGAATGCACCGGGGGGGCGAACGCCGCCCCACTCGCCAAATTGCCTCTGGCGTACTTCAGGAGAACTTCTCTCAAGCGATTGAATTCGAGGAACTCGGTACAAGCGGATGGATTGCGTCGAGGCTACTTGTCGCAGCTCTGTAAGACATGCGAGGATTGACCGGGACATGCCGGCTATGTCGAGTTTTCCAACCAAGACGCCGATTGGCAAAAGAGACGCCTCGCGACAGAGCCACCTCATGCGCTCGGATTGTTGGACGGAACCAAGCGGAAGACCGGTTTCGAGGTTTAAGGATTGATCCATGTTTTTCATTCATTGGTTGAGCCGCACCGCACGGCGGAGTCAGGCCCCACGTCAGCCGAACCGCGATCGCACCAAAGAACGCCGGTTGAAGTTGTTGCGCCTTGAGCAGCGCCGCGTGCTCAACGCCGACTTCACGTTCGTGGCCCACGGGCTGAATTTGGATCACGTTGACGGCGACCTGACCGTCCGCGAAGTCTCCGGCAGCGCGGGCAGCCAAATTGAGTTCGATCTCGCGGGGGGGAGCATTTGGCAGGACAACGGTTCGACGGGCTTGTTCGCGATCGACAACAGCACGCCGGGGCATTCGATCCTGTCCGTCGCCAAGGCCGACTTGAAGAGCCTCTCATCGGGAGTCTCGTTGCACGCGGCTTCTTCTGAGTTCGATTTGCAGTTCGATGTGCAGTCGTCGCCGTTGGATCTCAGCCAGATGCAGGGGACGCTGGCTGCCGAAGGATTCGGTGAGATCCAGCAGACCGCCGCGAACGATCATCAGGTCCGATTCGGCGACGTCTCGCTCTCGGCCGACCAGATCACACTGTCTCAGTTTCACGGTGACGAAATCACGCTCAGTGCGAACGAGATCGACCTGACTGGCGGAGCCGATTCGTTCTCCGGTTCGACGTTGTCGGTTCATTCGGCCGCGACACCAAACATCGAACTCGGCGGCACGAGTGACAGCGTCCACGAACTCAACTTCAGCGGCAGCGACATCACCGCGTTGGACGCTAGTTTTCATCGGATCAGCTTCGAGGCCACGCCAGGCGATGCGACCAGTTCGATTCAGGTCGATGCGGCAGGAGCCGATTTCAACGACGCGATCACTCCTGGTCACGACGGCAGCCTGCATCTCACGGCCGACATGGTGCAGATCGACGGTGCCATATCGCTCTCCGGTGGCTTGATCGACGTGACGGCGACCCACGCTGCGACGATCTCCGCCACTGGCAGCCTGACGAGCCACGGCGGCGACGTTCACGTCGATGCGGGCGAATCGGGAACGCTGTTGGATTCCGGTCGTATTGATGTCTCGAACGATGAAACAGGGGGCGTCGGCGGCACCGTGCATCTGTTGGGCGAGCAAGTCGGTCTCTTTGACGGCGCGGAGGTGAATGCTTCGGGCCACAGCGGCGGTGGAGAGATTCTGATCGGCGGCGATCTGCACGGCGACAATGACGCGATCCCTCACGCGGCTCATACCTACATCGGACACGATGTCGCGATTCATGCGGATGCGATCCAGCAAGGAGACGGCGGACAGGTCGTGGTCTGGTCCGATGAAGTCACTCAAGTCTACGGAACACTCACAGCGCGCGGCGGTGCGCTGCTGGGTGACGGCGGCTTGATCGAAACGTCGAGCCACGAACAGCTCATCGTCACACGCGGCGGTGATGCCAGCGCGGCGAGCGGCAACGCGGGAACGTGGCTGCTCGATCCGCTCAACGTCAGGATCGTGGCGGCCCCCTCGACGGTCTACTTGGTGACAGAGTTCGCTCCGCTTCCGAACTTCTTCCCCACGGTGGTCGACTCGGAAGTGACCGCAGAGGCGATCGTCGATCAGCTCAAGACCGGCACGACGGTCGTGATTTCGACATTCAATCCGACCGAAAGCGAAGCCGGAGATGTAATCCAGGCCGCTTTAATCGACGTGACGTTCGACAACCCCGGTGACTCAGCCACATTGATCATCAACGCGGCCAATGACATCTTCATCAACGGCGGAATCAACGCGACCAACGGTAGCCTCAACATCTTGTTGGAGGCGAACGCGGTTGCCGATGACCTTGATGACACGCTCGGCGATGTGACGATCAACGCCAACATCGACACCTTCGGCGGGTCGTTCACGAGCACCGGGGTCAATTTCACGAGCACCGCGGCCACTATCATGGCGGCGGGCGGCGTTTCCATCACACACACCGGCAATGTGAATCTGGGAGCGATCAATACCGGCGCAGATTCCGGCGGCACAACCAACATCAGCGGTGCGAATGTTGTCGGAACGATCAACGTCGGCGAGGGCAACGTCCTCATTGATGGTGGCAACTCTGATCTGGTCGTCATGGCAGACATCACCGCGACCGGAACGATCTTCCTCTTGGCGGATCGAGATGTGATCGTGGACGCGACGGTCACCGCCGGCGTTACTCCGCCGCTGTCCGTGACGGCCCCCTTAGACCCTTCCGCCGACCTCACGATCACGTCGGATGCGAACTCGGATTCTGATGGCGGTTTCTGGCTTCGGGAGAGCGGCACCGCAGACGCTCGGCTCAATGCGGGAGGAAACATCATGCTCGCCGGCGCGCAGCTGTTCGATGCCACTGCGAATCCGGGTGGCGGAAAGATCAGTCTGCGAATTGATGCCGACGATGCCGCGACTCCGCAGCAGCAGGTCGTTGCCGGACAGGATCTGACGATCGTGGCCAACTTCGGAAAGGTTCCCGATGCCGGCGATATTGTGATCGACGGAATGATGACCGCGACCGACGGTGCCCTCACCGTATTCTTCACGGATACAGCATTTCTGAGTGCCGATCAAACGGTGGGTACCGATCTGTTGTTTCCGAACGCGGTGCAGCTCACTAACGATGTCACAGTCACGGCCGGTAATAACGTCACCTTCTCCAGCACCATCGACGATGATGGAGACATCCAAACGGGATGGGAGCTGACAGTCATCGGTCCCGCCAACACACCTGTTGGTGGGGAAGTCCTGTTCGTCGGTGCGATTGGAGCCACGAATGGCCTGGACGCGTTGACTGTCACTGGCGACGGGCTGGTGGATTTTCTGAGTGCGGTCACGGTTGACGGTGACATCAGCGTCACTGGGACTTCCGAGTCGGGTCGCATCACGTTCCAAGACGCCGTGACGACCACAAATGGCGGCTCGGTCACGATCACGAACGCGGGGCTGTTGGTCACCAGTTCGTCAGCAACGTTCTTCGTCGCTAGCGATTTCGTTCAGAACGGTGTCGGCTCGACAGAATTGGGAGCGGACATCATCACCTTCGACGGTAACGTGCTGTTCGAGCAAGGCGTGTTGCTCACGGACGCGGTCGCGATCGAGACGAACATCAACAATGGCAACATCACCTTCAGCGGCACGATCGACAGTGAAGTCGCCGGCAGTAACGAGGAGCAAACGATCTCGCTGGGAATGCCCACGGGGGGCACCTTCACGATCTCGTGGGATCCGCCAGACCTGCCGGGGACTCCGGGCACGCCCGTGGATGTCGATGTCGCCACGACAGCCGACATTCCGTTTGATGCGACGGCGGGGCAAGTCAAACTGGCCTTCGTCACGGCAGCCAACTTGGTGTTCAACAACGCCGATTCGTCACTCGAATTCACAGAGGCCGATCTCAACGTTACGGGCGAACCTGGCGGCCCCTTCACGCTCACGTTTCGAGGAGCGTTTCGTGGAACCAACGTCGCTGAGATCACTGTTGACGGTACGAGTCTCGTCGATGCCGTCGCTCCCAGTTCGGTGCTGACCACCGTGTCGGGAACCGACATTGTCGCGGAGCACAACCCGCTGACGCTGATCGCCGGCACGGGAACGATTGAGTTCCGGGGAAACATCGGTGCCGGGTTCGTGGATGTCGGCCTGGGAGTCGATGGCGACCAGACGCCCGGCAATCTCACGGTCACTTCGGCAAACCAAATCACATTCAACAATGTCGCGATGGTTGTCGCCGATGGGACCATTGATCTTGGAACCGGTACCAACGTCATCACGAATGGCATCGACATCAACGGTCCCGTAGAGTCGATCACGTTTGAGAGTCGCCAGAACCAGCAGGACGACCAAGGCATCCGCATCAACGGGCGAGTGACGAGCGACATTGACCTGTCGCTGTTAGCGACTGGCGACGTGAACTTGACCAACAACGGCAGCCTCTTCACCAACACCACTCACAGTGTCACCATCGCGGCGGACTCGAATGGCGATGGTGCCGGTGACTTCCGCATGGGGGAACTCACAGAAATCAATGCGTCGGCCGGCTTCATTGATGTGCGTGCGGCCGAGGTCTTCTTGGGCAAGTTGATCACGACCAACGAGAATCCTACCGATGCCGAGAATCCGGCGATCCGAGTCAGCGCCACCTTTCGATCCATCAACGACATCAACGGCGACGCCAACATGAGTGGAGCCAATCTCGTCGCCGAACAACGAACCGATCCAGATTCTTCCGGCGCGGGAGTCGTGCTCGAAGCGGTCCTGGGAATTGGTGCCACGGAGAACGCGCTGGAAACGGAGATCGCCTCGCTCTGCGCGTTCAATCACGATTTGTCGGAGCGGCAGGTGGTCACGTTGGAGAACGCCACCGGCGGAACCTTCACGCTCACTTGGACCGCCCCCGGCACTTTGACGGGGCTGGCAGAGACAACCGCCGCCATCCCCTTCAACGCCTCGGCTGATCAGGTCAAGCTGGCGTTTCTGGCAACCTTCGACACGCTCACCAACGCGGATCTCGATGTCTCTGGCAACGCGGGTGGCCCGTACCTCTTCACGTTCCAGGGGGCACTCCGAGCAACCAATGTCAGTGACGTCATGGCATTGAACGCGAACCTCATCGGCTCAGATCCCACCACGCCGAGAGTGGCCACCGTGGAAACCACCACGATCTCCGAACCAGCACGCGCCGAGAACAACATCGTGATTCGGGACGTCGGCACGAATAACGGCGAGCGGGTTGATTTGATCTTCGTTCATAACGAGGCCAACCAGATCACGTCACAGTTCGCGAATACGGACGTCGATTTCGAGTCGGCGATAGGCAACAAGACCACGGAGATCACCTTCTCGGCCGCCACTCCCGGTCCCACCAGCAATGACCTTGTTCTCAACTTCACGATCAGCCAGCACACCAACTCCACGACGACTCCACCGTCCGGTGCCAGCATCGGCGTGCCGATCATTACGGTCACCGGGCACACGATTAACATCGACCTAGATTATGGTGAGGACCTCAACGAGAACGGCGTCTTGGATTCCGGAGAAGACAAAAACAATAACGGTGACCTCGACCGCACGACCGCGAACGCCTTGCGCGATGCGATCAACTCACATCATGCTGCCAATCAACTCGTGCGGGCACGGATCACGAATTCAACCTCTGACGTAAGGGCTCCGGGCACGGACGACATCACGAGCAACGTCGACGGACTCAGCATCGCTTTGAACGAGAACCCGGCCGGGATCGAGGATGGTGTCATCAACATCAACGTCGAGAACGGCAGCTTGCGAGTCGTCGCCGATAACTCGCGCCTGGTGCTGTCTGAGATGCAGCGCGGCATCGACGCTTTCAATCCCCCGGACTTGGCTGTCGCGGCGATTCAGTCGGAGAACACCATCCAACTGACCGCCAACACGATCGAAGTCTTCGACGACATCCTGGCCATTTCCGCCAAGACGCAAGTCACCACTCAGACCTACACGCAAGCCACGTCGAACTTGGACAACGACGATACGACACTCACCGTGCTCGATACGCGACATTTTCCAGTGGTTGACACCAATACCACCACCGTGGATTTCTTGATCCAGATCAACTCCGAAATCCTGGCGGTGACACATATCGATTCCACCACGAATGAATTGACGTTGGTGCGCGGCCAGAACAACACGTTGCCGACCGCGCATCTTGCCGGCCCAATCCTCGCCGCCTTCGATGAACTGGTCACGACGCTGAGGGTCGTCGATGCCAACGTCTTCCGAACGGCCGATGGCGACCCATTCAGTCCGGGTTTCTTCATCCGAATTGACTCGGAAACCCTGTTGGTGACGGACATCGACTTCGTCAACAATGAACTGACGGTAGAGCGCGGCCAGAGTTCGACGACGGCCACCAGTCATGTTCCGGGGACGGTCATCAGGGAGGTCGGCATCGACACGGGGATTCGTCAATACATCGAAATCCAGGCTCGCACCAACTTCGTGTTGGGGGAAGATCGAGTTATCTCCACCGACGACCATTACCTGAATTCGCTCAACGTCGCTGAGGACTTAAACGGCAACGGCAGGCTCGAACGAGTCGACGAGTCGTTTACCGATGCCAATGGCAACGGCCAGTACGACACCGCCGAGCCATTCACCGACATGAACGGCAATCGGACGTACGACTTGGGCGAACCCTTCGCCAACGTCGTCTTGGATGCCAACGGTGTGGCGAATGGTGTGTTTGATCCGATGGAACCATTCACGGACTCCAACGGCAACGGCAAGTTCGACCTTGGCGAGGACTTCAACAACGACGGCCTGTTGCAGTTCAACACGGGTGAGGATCTCAACCGCAACGGCATGCTCGATCCGGGCGAGGACTCAAACGGCGACGGCATTCTGCAATTCCGTGGCGACAAACCGATCACCGCGCAGAACGACGACTTCTTCTCGCAAAACGAACACGACGTGATTCACATCACGGCCGATTCCACCTTCTCCGGTACCAACGGACGAGTCCTGCTGGGTGAGAACTCAACGATCAGCACCGACAATGGCATCCAGCAGCTCATCTCCCCCCGGCCGGTTTTTACGGGCATCAACACCGGTGTCTTCACTTATCTGCCGGGCACGGCGTTTTTCTCCGGCAACGTGGTCAGCAGCGATTTGACATCCCGATTCTTGCTCGACGGCCCAGAGGTCTTGCCGGATGGCACCGTCTTGCCCGCAAATTCGGTGGTGTTCCTGGGCACGCTGACGTTCACCATCGGATCTCCTGGCGAGAAAAACCTGGTGCTCGATATCGACTGGGGAGACCACGATCGCAACCTGCTGTCTGAGATTCCGCCGATCACCGCCAACGCTCTGGCACCCATCTTTGATGTCGCGAGGGGCATTTACGTCTTTAACGCGACCGTCGATCAACGCGCCACACGCTACTTGATCCCAGAAGGTGGAGCGACGTATTCGATCCCGCATGAATTCTCACAGAACGCCTTCAACTTGTTGTCCGAAGGCAACTTGTTGTCCGCAGGCGGACAGGCGATCCAGCAACCGGGACGCGGCACCGGCGTGACGTCTGATCCGATTCAGGTCCGATTCGCCGTCTCACAGCACTCGTCGATCGTCATTGACGGCCAAGCCGTGCTGGACCCGCGAGTTCCCGCTGCCGATGTCGCAACGGCGTTGGCTGCCGTGCCGGAAAACGCCGCCTTTGACAACGGAATGACGGGAGGAAGGGGAGTGAACTTCCCCAAAGAGATGAATGCGCCAGGAACGCCGCTCACGAACGCCGATCCGCTCTTCCAGCTTTCCAGCACCGATGTGCTCGATGATCCAGACTTGTTCCTGCCTCGGTTTGACAACGGAATTGTCACCTTCTCAATCCCGACCCCTCCCTCGGCACCGATTCCTCCGGCCGATGTCCCCATCCCGCCGCCGGCACTCCCAAGCCCGTTCATTCCCGATAACTTGATCATCGCTGCGCCACAAATCACGACGGAGACTTCTCGCTCGTCTGCCGCCTCCTCGAGCGTGACCACCGATGAGTACTTCGAGCTACGACGCACCAACGAGGACGGCACGGTCACTGCGGAACGTCTGGATGAACTCGCGAGAGAGAGCCTGTTGAATCGCGAAAACTTCGAAAAATTCGTGAGGGATCTGGGGGACGGCGAATACGAGATCTTCTTCATCACACGCGACATCAAGGATGGCACGACGATCCCACGCTCGGTGATTCAGTTCCGTCTGGAAAGCGGACGACTGGCTCCGCCCGCCAACGACTCGCCGAACTTGTTCAAACCGTTCAAATTGATCCCCGTTCCGAAAGCTCCCAAGCCAGTCCCACCGGACCAGCCGAACAACAACGGAGCCGATGCCGATCAGAAGCCCGATGCTTCGGACGACGGGAATCAAAAGCCGTCCAACGACGAGATGTCTGCCCTCCCCTTACAGGAACGCCCCTCGGACACCGCTTTTACTGTGAGCGGCACGGCGATAGCCGCCGTTGATTCGTTCGTCCTGAGTGACACCGCTATCGACGTCGGTGACTCCACCATCGAGTTGGACGAATCGGCCTCCTCGGAATCGACACCGCTGGCCGTGGGTCTGCTGATGATGGCCGGTACGCGAAGGCGGAAAACTCGTTTCAATCCGTTCGGCTCCGCACTGTTCTCCAAAACCGCCCGTTTGGCTCGAAAGCGTGTAGCAAACGCGGACGATAAATGAGATACACGTCTCCGGCTAACGCCGGGCGTGTGTGACTGTCGTACCCCGCCATCGAGTTCACCTCGGTGGTTCCCGCGCTTTCGCACACCCCCAACTAAGAGGAGAAATTCGCGTAGTGCAGAAGCGCGGGAACCACCGACGCAAGGTCATTGGTATCTACACAACTATCCGCACTTGAGGATGGGGAATGGTAACGAGACGTCACGAACGAGTTGTTTGAGGTCACTGAGATCATGGTGTTCGAGATATTCCAGCATCGTCAACACAACGCACAGTCCGGCC
>SXKJ01000283.1 GCA_005778115.1 Planctomyces sp.
AGGCTGTGATTTTTTGTAGGGCGGGACAAGCTGAGTACTCTCAGCGCCGGCCCACCAATCATGTTCCAAGCGAAATTGGTGGGCCGGCGCGACGAGTACGTCGCTGGTCCCACCCTACAATTCAAAAACTCACAGCCTCGACGCGTCAGCGAGGGAATGCGCCCCAGCGACAGGACGATGGCAGATCGGTGAAGCATGCGCCCTCGCTGACGCTTCGGGTTACTTAGGTTGGGGTTGAGTCGCGCCAGCCGTAAGTATGTGAAGCTGTTCCGGTCGGGAAAACTCTTTGGCTGGCGAAACAGGCAGGCTCGTTGCCATTGGCGTTTTGGTGAGAATCGGACGAATCGTGAGACTCGGCACGACCGATGAAGTCTGACAGGCGGCAATTCGTGTCGCTGATCGACAACCTAATGGCAAACGGACTCAGGGAAGGGAGTGAGATTCTCCCGCTGTCCCGCAACTGTGAGGGGGACGAACGCCGCACACGCCACTGGTTGGCCGGCAGGGCAAAACGCACGAGCAGGAGGCTCACCTCAAGCACCGAGGAATGTGCGTTTTGCCCTGCCGACCTCTGGGAAGGCGCGGCGTTTGAACGAACCCGAGCCAGGATATCTGATCCGCTTGCGTCACTCGCTTCGCATCCTCGAGGAAAGGGATGAGACATGGACGCTCGCACGCTGCTGCGCGCGGTGAGATTCACCGCGCCGATATTGGTATTACCGATTCTCGCCGGGACGCTCTTGTGTACGCCTCATGTTCAGGCTCAAGAGACCGAATCGGTTCCGCTGCCCACTCAGACTCAAACGCCACCGGCGGGGAACGAACTTCCGGCGCTCCCCGAAACGCGCGTGATCGCGAAACCAACACCCGGGCCGTTTCCGCGCGAACCGCTCCCCAATGACGCGGTCATCACTGCGAACCGCACCGAAACGTTGCGATCGGAAATCGGTAGCGCGGTCTCCGTGATCACCGAGGAGCAGATCCGCAACAGCGGTCAAACCACGTTGCTGGGAGTGCTTCGCAATGCCGGCGTGCCTTCGATCGACTTTGCTCAGAGCGGCGGACCTGGATCACAAACGACCGGCTTCATCCGTGGCGCGAACTCGGCACACACAAAGGTCATGTTGGACGGCGTCCCGCTGAATGATCCCTCCTCACCGACGCGCACCTTCGACTTCGGCACCTTCTCGATCGACAACGTCGAGCGAGTGGAAATCATTCGCGGACCACAGAGCACGCTGTTCGGCTCGGACGCGATTGGTGGCGTGGTCAACATCATCACGAAGCGTGGCAAAGGACCGGCTCAGGCACGATTCACTTCGATGGGAGGCACCTTCGGCACCTGGCAAGAAGGTGGAAGCATCAGCGGCGGCACGGAGCAGTTTTACTACTCGTTGTCAGGTTCGTACTTTCAGAACGATGGCTTCTCGGCCGCCGATAAACGCTTCGGCAACACCGAGCGAGATGGTTTCCGCAACGGCAACCTGGGCTTTCGAGGGGGCTACATCTTCAACGAGCACGTCGATTTCGATGTGATCTACCGATACCAGAAAGCGAACATCGACATCGACGACAACTTCAACCCCGTTCTCGGAGGGCCAGGAGGATCCACGGGGTTTCAAGTGGCGGACAGCTTCCGCATCAATCGACTGGAAGCGAACACCGTCCGACCGCAGGTTCGCGTGCTTCTCTTCGATGGGATGTTGGAGCAGAAGGCCGGGTTCAGTTACATCAACTACAACCGCGACGCGCCGGGAGGGTTTACTCCCTTCTTCGATGGCGAGACTCGCAAGTTCGATTATCAGGCAAATGCTAATCTGTTCGATTTGGACCAGTTCAAGAATCTCGCCACGTTCGGTACGGAGTATCTCGACGAACGATCGAGTTCGGTGTCGGTGCCCAATGCGTCTCAGACGGCCAGCAGCGTTTATGTGGAAGACCAGTTCGCACTGTGGGACCGTTGGTTCACCACGGTCGGAGCGCGTCAGGACGCCTACAGCATCGCGGGAGTTGCCAATACCTACCGCGTGACGACGAAGTATCAGCTTCAGGAAACCAACACGGCGTTTCATGGCACGCTCGGCACCGGATTCCGAGCACCGTCGCTCGCTGAGTACTTCGGCTTCGGCGGCAATCCCGGACTGCGGCCGGAAGAAAGCAAAGGCTGGGACGTCGGCATTGAGCAAGCCTTCGATGCTGACCGCAATCTAGTGGTCGATGCGACTTACTTTCGCAATGACTTCAACAACCTGATCAATTTTGCCCCCGCTCCCGGTTTCTCGTTCGGTCGCAATCAGAACGTGGATCGTGCGCTGACGACCGGCGTGGAATTGACGGCGCTCTGGCAAATCTTCAATGACACATCTCTGAGCGCGACCTACACACACACCGATGCGTTCGATCGCACGACGAACCAGCGGTTGCTGCGGCGTCCCCCCAACAAGTTCGCGATCGGAGTGAGCCAGTTCTTGCTGGATCAGAAGGCGAATGTCAGCATCAACGTACGCTGGGTCGATTTTCGCGAAGACATCGGACCGTTCTTCGACCCCGTCACCTTTGATCCGATCCGCACGCGGGTCAGCAGCTATGCGGTCGCGAACGTGCAAGCGTATTACGACTGGAAGCCAGCGGTTCGGTTGTTCGGCCGCATCGACAATGCGTTTGACAAGAACTACGAGGAAATCTTCGGCTTCGGTACACCACGCTTTTCGGTCTACGCCGGGGTGACGATCCTGCTCGGCGGCAACGATGGCCTGTGAGGAAATGTAGGGTGGGTCGAGTCATCGAGACCCACCAGAAACGGTGGCCAGTTTGGTGGGTCTTGATGACTCGACCCACCCTTCATTTTTCCTGGCGTGCGGAATTGGCTTGCCGTGCGGGCGACACGAGGCCAAGTTGCTTGGCCCATTCGATCGGCCTAGCATGACGGAGTCCCGCGAGAAAATCGCCGATCGCTCCAACATCGCGGCCGAGATTCACGTCTGGGTGAACCTCGCTTCTGCACCCTTCCTATCCGGGGATGATTGTGTCGGATCCTGAAAACGTTCCCACGTCGCAGCCCACTCCTGAAGCTCCTCTTTCCGAGAATGCTCAGCCACCAACCGAGACAGCCCCTCCGACCGAGGGGCTGCCCGAATGGGAGCCGCTTACTCCGGAACTCGTGGAAGACGAGGCCATCCGTGGCGACTTCATGTTGCGCTGGGCGGCGGTGTTGCTGGCGCTGTTGATCGGCTGCCGACAAATCGTCGAGACGACGACGTTGGTGCATGTGAAGACTGGGCAATACTTGGCGGCTCACGGGTTTTGGCCGCCGACAAACGATGTCTTCTCGTCGACAGCCAGCGAGCATCGTTGGGTCAATCTTTCGTGGCTATGGGATTTGATCGCCAGTGGTTTGTTCGCGATTGGTCAGGGAATTGGATTATCGCTCGGCACGGCGCTGTTAGTGGCGCTGACGTGGTGGCTGCTGGGAAAGACTAGCCGAGCGAATGTCTCGAATTGGTGGGGTTCGATTCTGGGGGTGTTGGCTCTGTTGGCGAGTCATCCTCGGTTCTCTGGTCAACCCGAGTCGGTGACTCTGCTGGGGTTGGCGGCGACGTTGTGGTGCTTCCATGCCTGGCGAACGTCGCAGGAGACGGCGACCAGCACGAGCGTCATCGCTCTGGCCAGCCGGCCGGTGTCGCTGTGGTGGTTGGTGCCGGGCTTTGCGTTGTGGGGCAATCTCGACCCGCGCATGTTTCTCGGCTTGTTGTTGCTGTTGCTCTGGGGAACTGGCGAACTGCTTGGAAACTTTGTGGGACACGCAGCGTTGTCGGTCGCACAGCGGAAATACTTCTGGAAGGTGTTGGGAACGTGTGTCGTGGCCAGCTTTCTGAATCCGTTCGGAGGTCATGCGCTGTGGTCGCCGGTCGTGTTGTACGGGACGGAATACCCAGCATGGCGAGCGTATGCAGCGACGGCTTCCGGCTGGGAAACGACCAGTGTTTTGTCGCTTTGGAATCCAAGCCTGTGGAACTCCGGACTGGGGCGGTTGCCTTTGATTGCGGGACTGCTGGTTGTGCTGTCCGCGTTAGTGTCGCTGACGCTGAATGCTCGGCGAACGGATCTAGGTGATTGGCTGGCGTTGGTTGGGTTCACGGCGTTGGCGAGCGTCGCCTCGCATGAACTCGCGGCGGCGAGCATCGTGGCGTGCGTGATCGGAACCCTGAACGCTCAACAGTGGTATCAGGCAAAGTTTCGTCAGACGTACTCCATCGCACCCGGCGAGCTGTTATTTACGCGCGGCGGTCGCGCGGTCACGGTGCTGGCCTTCTTTGCGCTGGCGGTGATTTCGGTAAATCAGATGCTCTTCGGCGTGGACGGAAAGCGCGTCGGATTGGGCTTGTCGAATCGACTGCAAGCCTTGGTCGAGGCGTATCGCTCGGCGTCAGTGGACTCGTTTGACGACCGCCCATTCAACTTCGTGCCTCAGCAAGGAGACGTTTTGCTGTGGGTCGATCAGAAGCCGTTCATGGACAGTCGGCTGGCAGTGTTCTCTGGTCGCAACACAGAAGACTTGCTGACGCTGCACGATCAATCGCGGCGAGCGTTGGCGGGCTTGCCGGCTCATGACGGCGCTGCTGGTGAGAATCCCGCTCAGGCCGAGGCGGATGATTTCAACGCGATTTGGCAGCCGATCTTCGACCGCTTTCAAATCACCCATGCGCTGCCGCGTTTGGTGAGTGCGCGGCCGATCGCCTATTTCCGAATGCAGTTGTCCGCAGATTGGCAGGTGACTCATCTGGGCGCGAATTGTGCGGTGCTCTATCGCCGGGATGCACCTTCGCCGGAGCTCGCGAAGCATCTCGAAAAGCATCGCCTCAATCTCGTGACTGCGGCATTTCAAACCGATTCACCCGCCGTTCTTCGGACGGACTGGCCGCGCGCGAGCACCTCGCTGCAAAAGTACTTCAGTCCGCCGGAGGCTCGCGTCTCCAACAAAGTGCTCGAAGCGGAAAACTTGTTGATGCACTTGCACGGGATGGTCAGCGGGCAGGTTGTGATCGATCAACCGTCTGCTTTCGCGATGGCCTATCTGGCGATTCGCAAAGCCAACGAGGCGCTGGCGGAATCGGCCGATCACGCGGCGGCCTATCAAGTCTTAGGCGATGTGTACTCCTACCTGTCGAACATGGAGACGGGCATCGTGCAAGCCGCAGGGGGCTCGTTTGCCAACCAAATGCGGTTTCAACAGGCGTTGGGGGCGTATCATCAAGCTCTGCTGTTAGAACCCAACTCGCTCGTCCTGCATGGCCGCCTGCTGGATCTGTTGCAGCGACACAACCGCACGGACTTGGTGCTCCGCGAGTTGCAGGCCATCGACCGCCTCAGCCTGAAGGCTCCGTCCAACGACGCCGACGCCGAGGAGTCGCTGGTGCAGCGATTCCAGTTGCAAGAACAATGTCAGAGTCGGCTCGACGCGCTGCGCGAGGAACTCGACAAGGTGACGGATGGGGGACCGGGCGTCATCGAGATTGCCCAGCAAGTGTATGCCGCGGGGTTTGTGCTGGAGGCACTCAAGATCTTGGATCGCGATCTGTTCGCGGTTCAAGGGTCGGTCGAAGGGCAGTCACTCCAAGGCTTGTTGCGGTACGAGTCCGGAGAGACGGAAGTGGCTTACAACCAGTTCGCGTATGAACTCGGAGCCAGCGCGGGCGGATGGCGCGTCCCGGCTGCATGGACACGATTGGCGCACGGCGAATACGACCCAGCGATCAAGCTGTGGAGGGAGCAAACGGAGTTGAGTCAGAGATCGTCGTTGATGTCTGTTCTGGCAACTTTGCCTCTGGTGCAATCACCCTTCCAGAGTCTGGGCCAACCCAATGTCTGGCCCACGCAACACGGAGCGACCTTCACCCAGGCTCAGTTTCGTATGCTGAGCGAGTCGGCAACCCTGCTGTGGTCCATCGCAATGTGCCAGTTGGAATCGGGGCAGCCGAAGTTAGCCGCAAAGACGCTCAGCGGATTGCTCGAAAGCTATCCGGACACTTCGCTGCGTCCGCTGTGTCGCTTCTACCTGTTCGTCATCACCGACGAGGTGATCGACCTCGAACCACCTTCAGAATGGATCCCGATCGACGGCGAGACCTTCCTGCCGGATGAACCGGCCGACACGGAAAAAAAATAACCCCGGCCACAAAGACCGGGGCTATTCGTCGTAGGACGGGCACTCCTGCCCGTCGTAGGGAAGGACGGGCAAGAGTGCCCATCCTACGCTCGAAGACCTAGTTCAGAATCTTCTTGGTGTCTTCGATGATGGCCTTGGCGTTGGAGGCTTTGTATCCCCCCTTGGCAAAGGCGTGGCTGGCCTTCACGTCGCTGTCGACCCACATCGTGACGGTCAGGTTGGCCTTCTCGGCGATCTTGTAGCCATCCGGTCCAGCAACGCCGTCGAAGACCGTCAGCGGGACGTTCTTCAAGCCTTCCTTCTTGGCGATTTCCTTCAGCTTGGCTTCATCCTTGTCTGGATCATTCGTCAGCAGCGTGACGAACGCAGCCATCTTCTTCTCTCCGTTCTTCCCGACCAGGCCATCAATCTCTTTGACCAGAGCGACCACTTCCGGGGTCATCTCGCGAGCGAAGATGTTGACCACTGGGCGAGCACCGTACTTGCAGCGGTAACACAGTGTTCTGCCTTCGCTGGGACCGGTGACGTCCCGGACGTTGTACGCGGGAATGTCATCTCCTGGTTGCAGACCGGACTTCAGTTCGGCCGCGATCAACGCACCGGCGAACATCGCGCTCGCCACGAAAGCCACTGACAGAATTCGACGCATCTTAAGTCTCCTTGGGGTTGAGAAACGGAACATGGGACAAACAGGTTTAGTAGCCTGACTCTCCGATTCGGAAACCGTTGAGGGCGGGAACCCAACTCGGAGAGTCAGGCGACTGAGGACTATTCATGAGGCAGGTGAATTCATCGAAGTCTTCGCGGCAGCACGCGAACCGGACACGCCGTCGCTAGCGAATCCGCATTCAAGAGAAACCGGGCCGCTCGGCTTCGGAGCAGATGAGGTACGGCAGTGACACTCGGAGCGATCCCGCCGTTGGGCGGATGATTGGCGACGCGATGTCATTCGGCCGCAAACTCACGAGCGGGGTTCCTTAGCAAAGTGGTCGTACCCAAACGCGGGCGGGACTCTAGCGACGTGCTCCGGCGGGAAACAAGCGTCTGGCTTACTCGCTATCCGTTGTCGGACGGGAAGCTTCGGCCTTGGTCTTCTCGAACAGAACGATGTGCTGCCACGGCAGGACGCCAATTGTCTTCGTCCACTTCAAGCCGAACTCCGGCTGCGAGATTTCCTTCTTCACCTGCGCCTCGGTCATCTTGTGGACCAGCTTGATCGGGACGTCCGCGTCTTCTTTGCGGTATTCGACAAACGCGACTCGCCCCCCAGGCTTCAACGACTTCGAGATGTCCAACATCATCTCATAGGGAAACTCCAGCTCGTGGTAGACATCGACCATGATGGCGAGGTCCACCGACTCCGGCTTCAGCGCGGTTGTCTTCTGCGTCCCTTTGATCGGTTCGACGTTCGTGATCTTTAGCTTCTTGGTTCTCTCACGCAGGCGGTCCAGCATCTCTTGTTGCACATCGACCGCCAGCACTTTCCCGTCGGGCAGAATCCGTTCGGCCATCAGCAGACTGATGACGCCGCTCCCCGCACCGATATCGGCCACAACCATGCCGGGCTTCAGATCCAGCGACCGGACCAGCAGTGAAAGTTTTTCTTCCCGTTCACGCTCCGTACGCTCGAGCCACTCGGCCCCCTGCCCTCCGGGTCCGAAGCCCATCACATGCGCGATTTCTCGTCCCATGTAAAACTTGCCGATCCCGTTTGGATCGTGATCCTTGCGGATCTCATATCGCAGCTCGCCCGGCTTGGCGGGTTCATCGGCCCGTAGGAACATCGGCATCCACAACAGAGCGATCAGCAATCCGAGCTGGCGAAAGGGCATCGCGGAACTCCTTGATTCGTGGTGGCTACTTTGCCTGAATGACCGCCAGCAGGGCTTCGCGGTTTTCGCGCCAGGCCGTCGGGCCGCTGGCATCCGTGGGAACTTCCAGTGTGATGGTCGGCAACTTGCGATCGACGCCGGCCCACGAGCCGAAGCTGCCGGGAGTCGGATAACCCATCGACTTCAACACCGCATATTGATTGTGGAAGCTCATCGTCTCTGCGAGTCGTTCGGCCGGGCCGTCGAAGTTGTTGCCGTGTTTGCCGCGAGCGATCGAGTGCAGCGTGATGATCCGGTCGGGTTTCCAGTCGTCGATCAGTTGAATCAGCAACTGTGACTCCGGCTCTGACGCGGGTTCTTCGCCGCCGAAGTAGCGTCCCTTCTTACCGACCGCAAAGTTCTTCGCGGGGAAGTTGCGATTTAAGTCGATCTCTCGCGCGTTGGCCCGTGTGCCGCGAGCTAGCCCGTCCGGATTTACGACCGGCAGGACCGCCACGCGGCGGCTGAAGTAGGCTTCCGGGTTCTTCGTCAGATGTTCGACGAGTTGGTTGGCCACAAATGCGGTGTTGGCTTCGTCGCCGTGAATCGCGGCGAAGATCAGTGTCTTCGGGCCAGACTTTCCGAAGAAATGCCCAACGATCGGCAGCCCGAGCACTGACTTACCCAACTGCCGCGTCTGCGGCCCGAAAGCGGGCAGCAGATCTCCGGGCCGTAGAGTGTCGCTAGTCGCAGCGCTGACGATCTCGATCGTCGAGGCCGGCTCATCGGGAGCAACAATCGGCTCAATGGGAACGAGATCCTCGGTCAATTGTGTTGTCGGCAAAGACTTCGGAGCGGTCGTCATCACCGTCTTCGGGACGCGGCGTAGTTTGGGCAACGGTCGATTCCAAACGCGGCCCGTCGCCACGTTGCCGGGTGCGGGCTTTCCATTGAGCCGCGAATACTCCCCCGGATCGGCTGGGTCAAAGTTGTATGGCGTGATCAGCGGCAGACCGTCCGAAGTCGCCGGTGCGCTCGGCTCGGTGGCTGACACGCTGAAGGACGTCACACACAACGCCGCCGCCAAGATCGCGGACAGCAACGGGCGCGCAGCCGTTCGGCCACGCGGAAGAATCCAATCGAAGGAAATCATGATCGGCTCACGCTCTGGGGGATTGCGGAGCTTCCGTGCGAAATTCGACCTGCAAGGCTCCGAGCATCTTGGTGATCTGAGCCTCCTTGCGATTGATGTTGAGGACGTTGTCGAGCACGAATGCACGCGGCTCGTTGGTCGGATGCAGAATCAGCCGGCCGGAGCGGAGCAGCATGTACTCAAACACGTCGTTGATCTCTTTGCTGATCCGCAGGTTCGGAGCGGAGAAGCGTTCCAGGTCGCTGAGGAATCCGTGGTGGTGCATCAGTTCGTTCGGTCGGACTTCCCAATAATCGAAGCGAGCCATGATCCACACGACGATGTAGAGCAAGCTCAGGAACACGGCAAACAACATGTAGAAGTGAGCGTTGGCCCAGGGCTTCAAAGCGTCGAAGAACTTCGACACGAACGGCACCAGGTCGGGGCGATTCGTAAACAGCAGCACCGCCCCCAACCCCGTCGCCGCGAACCCAAAGAACAGAGTCAGTGACGTCGTCCTGGGGAAGTCGAAAGAAATCACGACAAGGTTCACGGCCGTCAGCATCAGGAAGAACAGCGTGATGAGCTCCGCCACGCGATGACGCTCACCACCGGGCATCGCGGTATCGCCCAGCAGCAGCATGATGAACCAGGCCACAATCGAGATGAGGTAGGTCGGATACATAAACACGATCTTCGGGTACGAGACCAGATAGATCGAACTCGGAGTTTCTTCCTTGTCGCTGTCCGGCGGCGCGGTCGCGACGATCGGCTGAATCGGAGTGGCAGCGACCACAGGCGGGACGGGATTCGGGGCCGAGTCATTATCGGGATTGTCGGTGCTCATGGAGTCGATCTTTGGCTAACGAATCGGATGATAGAGGAGATGCCTGCCACGCGCGGCCCCGAGAATCTATCGAGCCAACCAAGCGACGTGTAGTAGTAGGGTGGGTCGAGTCATCGAGACCCACCAAGTCGGGCTAACCCACATTATTCATGCGTATCCAATGAAGCGGCCCGCGAGGGCGTAGAAGGTGTTGTGACATCAGCACTTCAACGCCGCAGGGAGGCCGGGCATGAGTTTACAGGGTGTGTTGCCGTTTGTCCTCGATTTTTCGGTG
>SXKJ01000284.1 GCA_005778115.1 Planctomyces sp.
CCGAAAAATCGAGGACAAACGGCAACACACCCTGTAAACTCATGCCCGGCCTCCCTGCGGCGTTGAAGTGCTGATGTCACAACACCTTCTACGCCCTCGCGGGCCGCTTCATTGGATACGCATGAATAATGTGGGTTAGTGGGGCTCGCACGGCTCGTCGCAGATGCCAACGCCCACGCGATCCGCGATGTGGCTCATTCCTTGAAAGGGATCGCCGGCACTCTCGCCGCCGAGGGACTTCGCAAAGCCACCGCCTACCTCGAAGCCGGCACGAGCACCGACGATTGGACGCTGATCCTAAATTGTGTCGTGCGGGTTCATCGTGAAGCCCTCCGCTGCCTCGCAGAAATCTCCCGCCTCCGCGCCGTTCCGACCGGCTCCGAATTCGCCGATGCCCTGCTCCAACCAGCGTGAGAGAATTCGTTCTCCGAACACGTCGAGACCGGCGATCGCTTGAGATTCGGCTGGAGCTGTGCCATTGTCTGAAGCACGGGCTAGGTCGTGTTTCAGGAGAATGTGCCATGTTCAATCGACGTCTCGCGGTGGGGCTGATTTGTCTGCTCTGTGGCTTGGTTGTCGCACCGGCTGTCTGGGCCGCCGTCATCAGCGGCAAGATTGAGTCGGTTTCGGCCGACCGCAAAAAGATCACCATCAAGCCGAGTGGCGATAAACCCAAGCAGGTCTATTCGATCCCCGACGGCACGAATATCACGCTCGATGGCAAACCCGTGAAGCTCGCCGACTTGAAAGTCGGTCAGCAAATCTCCGTCTTCACGTCGAGCGGCGAATCGGTCACGCGGCTGACCGTTCGAGACGGCGAAAGCAAGCCAGCCGCTCCAGCCACGACTACACCGAAGGTGATCCCCACACCGAAAGCCACGCCCGCTCCGACGACGACTCCCAAGGCGAAGAAGTCAGATTCAACCGATTCATCGAATGACGACGCGAGCGGCGGCAAGTCGGGTGACTCGCCGCAGTTTCGCGGCCCGCGACGTGATGGTCAGTCCGGCTCCGGCAACAACATCTCCAAGAGTTGGCCCCGCTCCGGCCCAAAGCCCGAATGGTCGACCAACGGCTTGGGAGAGGGCTTCGCCGCCGTCTCTGTCGCGAACGGACGTGTCTACACAATGGGCTTGAATGGCAACGACGAGAAGGTCTTCGCGATCAACGAGCGAGATGGCCGGCCGGCCTGGGCCGTCTCCACCGGTGGCGGCGCGTATAAAGACGGAACCGGAGACGGTCCCCGTTGTACCCCGACGGTCGATGGCGACCGCCTCTACGCTCTGGGAGCACTCGGCGATCTCGTGTGCCTCGACGCCAAGTCCGGCCAGCGCCGTTGGCATAAGAACATCCTCAAAGAATTTGGAGGCAGCGCTGGCCACTGGGGCATCTGCGAGTCACCCCTGATTGACGGCGAGAAACTTATTGTCACGCCCGGCGGCCGAGAGGCGACGATCGTGGCCCTCAACAAGAACAACGGCAACATGCTCTGGAAGTCACGCGCTCCGCGCGATCCCGGCCCAGGCTATGCCTCGGCCATCGCCGTCGAAGTCGGCGGAGTGCGGCAGTACGTCAACTTCACAGCCCGCGGATTGGTCAGCGTGCGAGCCGACGACGGTGAATTCCTGTGGCAGAGCGATTCATCCGCCAACGGCACTGCGAACTGCTCGGCGGCCGTCTTCCACGACAACCACATGTTCTATGGCTCCGGTTACGGCACCGGCGGGACGTGCTTGCGGCTCGAATCCAACGGCAACACCACGCGGGCCGAAGAGGTCTACAAAACCCGCGACATGAAGAACCATCACGGCGGCATGGTCGTCGTGGACGGATTCCTTTACGGCTGCGACGAAAACATCCTGACTTGCCTCGACCTCCGATCCGGCAATGTCCAGTGGAAAGAACGCTCACCCGGCAAAGGCTCAATCACGTTCGCCGACGGGTTGCTGATCGTCCGCAACGAGCAGGGCCCGGTGACATTGCTCGAAGCCAATTCGCAACGGTACGTCGAGAAGGGCCAATTCGACCAACCCAACCGCAGCCGCCGCCAAGCCTGGGCCTATCCGGTCGTCGCCAACGGACACCTCCTGTTGCGAGACCAAGAGACCCTCCTCTGCTACGATCTCCGCGGCTGAAGAATTCGGAGTTCGGAATTGGGAAGTTGGAACGAAATGCTCATTCCGACTTCCCCCCTCCGGGTTCCGATTTCCCCCCCCTCTTTCACAACTCAAAACGAACGGACTCACGACATGAGCACTGAGGTTCTCAACGCCCAGCCCGCCGACCTGCATGCCCGCAAGCAACTCATCCGCGAACAATCGCACGCCGCCCGCAACGCGCAGCCTGATAAGGATGAAATCAGTCGCCGCATCGTCGCGTCCTTCATGGCTCAGCCGGAATACGCCGCTGCCAGCGCCGTGATGTTCTATGTCGATGTCCGCTCCGAGGTCCGCACCCGCAACGATCTCGAAGCCGCACTGCAAACCGGCAAGAAGATCGTCGTGCCGTATTGCGTCGATGGCGAACTCGAACTCTTCCACCTGGAGTCGATGGACGAACTCGAACTCGGCATGTACCGCATCCTGGAACCGAAGGCCGACCTGCGTCCCGTCGCCGCGAAGCGAGTCGAAGTCGAAGAACTCGACCTGATCATGGTCCCCGGCGTCGCCTTCGACCGCCGCGGCGGCCGTACCGGCCACGGCAAAGGCTACTACGACAAGCTGCTCGAACACGCGCGTCCCGACACGCCGCTGATCGCACTGGCCTTTGAGTGTCAGCTCTTCCCTGAAATCCCGATGCAGTCGCACGACATTTTCATGGACAAAGTCGTGACCGAAGCGGCGGTTTATGACGGCCTTGGCCGCCGGGACGAGAGCGAATCTTCAGCACCCGCGAAGCCGCGTTAGAGCAAACACAGTGCAAAGTGCAGAGTGAAGAATGCAAAGTGCAAGGTGACGGACGCTGACGCCATTCCATTTTTCACTTTGCACTATTCACTTTGCACTCTCATTCCTTCCCTTCTTCGATCTATCGAACCCCATGAGCACACTTCCGTCACCTGGCTGCGAAATCGAAGACACCTACGCCGAAGCGTTCCGCAGCATCTACGCCGAGATTCTCGTGACCGCGCGCGATCAAAAGTGGCTGCAACACGCGGTCAACAAAGCGACCGGCCACGCCAGCAGCACGATCTTTTGCGACTGCGAAGCGGGAGTCGATCGCTTCGTCGGTCCCGGCGGCGATGAATCGTTCGCGACTCCCGACGGCCGGCCGGGTGCGATCATTCAGATGCACGTCCCACGCTTCCGCAAAGATCGCGAACCGGCACTCGAACGTTCGCTGCTGACGCGCGTCAGTCAAAACGTGCTGACCTGCCCGACCACGGCCTGCTTCAACCTGTTCGATACCGAGCCGTACTTCAAGCTCGGCCGCAAGATCGCCTTCTTCGGCGACGGCTATCAAACGCGAGTTGTGCGTCATGGTCGCAAGATGTGGGCGATCCCGATTCTTGGCGGCGAGTTTGTGCTCGATCGCCGCTTCGGTTTTCGGGACGGCATCATGGGAGGCAACCTTTGGTTCATGGGCGAGTCGATCGACTCCGCCATCGAAGCCACCGAGCGGGGCGTCGCTGCCGTCGAGAAAGTTCCCGGCGTCATCATGACGTTCCCCGGAGGGATCGCTCAAAGCGCATCGAAAGCCGGCAGCAAATACTCGTTCCTGATCGCCAGCACGTACCAGCAATACTGCCCGACGCTGCGTGAGAAGCTCGGAGCGGAATGCCGTCTGCCTCCGAACGTCAACTCGATCATGGAAATCGTGATGAACGGCCGCGACCTCGAAACGCTTTCGGCCGCGACTCAAGCCGCGATCGCCGCCGCACGCACGACGCCCGGCCTCGTGAAGATCACCGCCGGCAACTACGGTGGCCGGCTCGGCAAGTCGTTCATCTATCTGCTTCCGCGCGAGACCGCGAACGCAACGTGACAATCACGAACGCCACGACACACGGCACCGCGATCCACGTCCAATACCTCGGCCCGAACACGACGGTCCCGTTGAGCATCATCACCAGCCAAATTCCGTGACGCAGCGTTCCGAGCGATCGAACCTCCCACGATCGAAACTCTCGCGCGGCGTCAAACAGCCAGAACGCAACGAACGCGAAGTTCACGAAGACGGACCACGGCAACTCCACGTCGAAGACACGCCGAGTCTCCATCGCGGTATACCGCATGGCGTTTTCCAAGCTCCAGCAATGCCCGAAGCCCATCGCTACGACAACATGAGTCACACAGGCCAACGCGCCGATCAGCCAGCTCCAGCGGATCACGCGATCTCGTGCCGCCAATGAACGGCCGGAGGCTTCGACGAGCACTCGGAACAACCAAGCGGCGACGGCCAGCCAGATCGTCAGTCGAATCAGCCAGAATCCGAGGGTCACAATCATGGCGAACCGCAAACGGTACTACTTCTTGGGATCGTTCTTCTTGTCGGAATCGGCCGGCTTCTTCGCCTTCTGCTTGGAGATGTAGTCCTTGGCTTTGGCTTCCAGCGCGGGTGTCTTCAGGCCGACCGTCTTCGCCTCGGCCAGCGCAGCGTCGTAGGTCAGCCCGCCATCGAGCACTCGATGAGCCAGCCACACCGCTCCAACGCGATTGGCCGCGGTGCAGTGCAGCACCATTGGACGTTGCTCTTTCTCATTGAGCAGCTTCCGCAGCTTGTCGAAGTTCTCATCTGTCAGCGATTCTGGGCCAGCGATCGGGATGTGATGGTATTCGAGCCCCAGATTCTTGATCGTCTTCGCTTCGTCGAAATCGAGTTCCTCTTTCGTTCGCAGATTGAGCACCGACTTCACGCCCCGCTTCTTGAACTCCTGAAAGTCTTCAGGGCTGGGTTGTCCGGCGAGGTAGATGTCGCCGAGAGCGTGTAGTTGTTTGACCGAGCCACACTTGGCCGGTTCGAGTTTCTGGGGCTTCTCGATCTTCGCCGGTTTGTCTTCGGCAAACGAAATAGAACAGGACAAAGCAACGGCGATGGCGAACAAGCGAGCGAGCATGACGATTTCCTCCCAGACCTGATGGCGAGCGGGGCGGCGTCAGCCCCCCGGTCCTGTGATGAACGCACCGGGGGACTGACGCCGCCCCGCTCGCTTGGTTTCCTATTGAAGAAGTCACTCCGGCAGCAGCTTGTCCTTCGTTTCCGGCGCGAGCCAGATCAATCCCAGGCCGATGATGTACACGAAGCTCATCACGCTGCACGCGAAGGCGTGGCCCCCTTGATATGTCTGGCCGAACAGATGGATCTCTTTGGCAAACAGGTTGCCGGTTTGCAGGGCTCCTACGGCGGCGAGGATGCGACCGAAGTTGAATGAGAAGCCCTGCCCTGTTGCTCGGACCTTCGTCGCGAACAACTCCGGCAGGTACAGCGGCAGCCAACCGTAGAACGACGCCGTGCAGGTGCCGGCCAGAAAACAGGTCACTAAAAACATCGAGCCGTATTCGGTGTTCCCTTGGAAGAACAGCAGCACCGTGACCAACGACGTCGCGCACATCAAGCAGTAGGTGATGCGGCGGCCCAGCCAATCACCGATCAACGCCGCGCCGATCGTGCCGACGATCGCCCCGATTGCCAGACAAATCTGTGTGTACTCTTTCGCGTTGGCGATATCCTTGCCCTCGGTCAGCTTCGCGGCCCAGGTCGGGGCCCACTGCGTCGAACCCCATGTTCCCAGCAATGCCACGGCGCTCAAGCAGGCTCCCAACAACATCCGTTTGAGCGTCGGTTTCCAGGCATCGGCGGTGTCTCCGCTCGTGGCGAAGCTGCGTTTTAGATACTGCATCACCGGAAAGACGTAGCCCACCGTCGCCACCACGACCCCGACCAGTGTGCCTCCCAGTCGCGCGAGCATCGGCCGGTCATTGGCCCAAACGTAGATGACCAGCGCCGGGCCGGCGGCTCCAATCAACACGCCCAGCAAGTCGCGAGTCGCCCACTGCGACGTCGTCCCGCGAGCACGTTCCTCTTCCCACTTGTGCGATTCGGGAACGAAGAGCCGAAAGAAGAATGTCAGCAGCGCGGGGGTCGCCCCGAGAATCATCATCAACCGCCAGCCGTTAAACGCGACCAGCGAGGTCGCCGAGGATTCCGACAAGCCAACATCAATCAGCCAACCTTTCATGTTGCCGAGAATCGCGGTTAGGCCAATGCCAATGATTCCCACCAGCAGATAGCCGACATTCGCCGCCGCTCCGATCAGCCCGGCCATCAAGGCTCGCGAGCGGTTGGGCCAGACCTCCATGACCAACGCGACACCCAGTGCCCATTCACCTCCCATGCCCAGCGAGGCGATGAATCGCATGCTGGCGATCTGCAGCGGTGTCTCCACGACACCACACAACCCGGTGAAGATGGCATAGGTCGCGACGGATAACGACATCGCTCGCACGCGACCGATCCGATCCCCCAGCCAGCCGAACAGCACACCCCCCGCAGCAGCACCGACCAGAAAGACGGCGATGACCACGCCGAAATAGAAACCGATCAGCGCGTTCTGCTCCGGCGTCGGCGTCTTCCCGTACCCCATCAAGTCTTGAATGGCCGAGCGGCCGACCATCGAGAACAACCCCATCTCGAAGCCGTCGAACATCCAGCCCAGCAACGCGGCGGCCAAGGCCATCCATTGGCCGCTCTTGGTGATCTGTCCGGCACTCGTCGTCGAAGAATTCATGCGCAGCCGCCTTTCGTGCTTTTGGGAGCGTGTCGAAGAGACGGCAGCTTATCGCGGCACGAGCTAGGGGTCAGGGGCTAGAGGCAAGGGTGCAGTGGCGTTGTTGTTCGCTCTAGCCCCCAGTCCCTAGCCCCCAGCCCCTTCTCGCTATGCCAGCGCCGCCAGCAGTGCGGCGGACAACACAAACGTCGTGTCGATCTCTTCGATCGGGTCGATCACCGTGTTCGCTCCTTCGCCGGGGTTGATGATGTCCGTGCTCCCTTGTCCGTTAAGCGAGTCGTCCCCTTCATCGCCGAGTAGCAGGTCGTTGCCGGATCCGCCCGCGATGGTGTCGTTGCCGTCGCCGCCACTGAGCGTGTCGTTTCCGGCGGATCCATTCATGAGGTCGTCGCCGTAGACGC
>SXKJ01000285.1 GCA_005778115.1 Planctomyces sp.
ACGCAGAACCCGATCGAGATGGAGGGGACGTATCCGCTCCCCGAAGCGCAGCTCGACCGGTTCATGTTCAACGTGCTGATCGACTACCTGCCGGAAGACGACGAGATCGCTGTCGTGCAGCAAACGACGTCACGCCGGCCGGAACCGATCGAGCCGCTCTTCACTGGCGACGACGTGCGACGCTTCCACGACGTCGTGAAGAAGGTGCCGATCGCCGAGGACATCGTTCGCTATGCCGTGCGACTCGCCGCCACCACCCGGCCGGGCCAGCCGAACACTCCGCAATTCATCACCGACTGGGTCAGTTGGGGCGCGGGGACACGAGCGGCTCAATACGTCGTGCTGGGAGCGAAAGCCCGCGCAATGTTGCAGGGCCGCAATCACGCGACCGTCGAAGACATCCGCGCGCTGCTGGCTCCGGTGCTGCGACATCGCATCCTTGTCGGTTATCGCGCTGAAGCTGAGGGGATTTCAGTCGATCACGTCATCGCTTGGCTGTTGGAAACTGTCACTCCGCCCTCTGCCTGATGGACCGGCTGTTGGCTGTTGGCTGAAAGCTGATGGCCGTTATTCCAAACCTCATTAGTTGTGATCACAGCCATCAGCTTTTAGCCAACAGCCGACAGCCGGACAAAGACTGCGGGAAACGACTCGATGAAAACTGCGACTCCTGCCCAATCGCGAGCCTCCTACATCGACCCGGCGGCGTTGATGCGGATTAAGAATCTGCAACTTCGAGCCAAGGCGGTCGTCGAAGGTTTCTTGAGTGGCTTACATCGCAGCCCTTATCACGGGTTCTCGGTCGAGTTCTCCGAGTATCGCCAATACTCGCCCGGCGACGATCCGCGATATCTCGACTGGCGACTTTATGCTCGCTCGGATCGCTACTACCTCAAGCGGTTCGAGGACGAAACGAACCTTCGCTGCTATCTGCTGGTCGATCTCAGCCGCTCGATGGGATTCGGCTCGGTCAATTACAATAAAGCCGAGTACGCCAAGACGGTCGCCGCGACCATTGCTTACTTCCTCACACTGCAACGAGACGCCGTCGGGCTGATCACCTTCGATCAAACGATTCGGGACTATCTGCCGGCGCGATATCGCTCCGGGCATCTGCATCGGCTGATGATGTGCCTGGAACATCAACTGGCGGGCACCGAGACCGATCTCGGCCTGCCGCTGGAGCAAGTCGCACGGACGGCCCGCAAGCGCGGAGTGGTTGTGTTGTTGTCGGATCTGCTCGCGCCGGTCGAGTCGCTTGAAACCAAGCTGGGCTATCTGCGGTCGCAGGGTCACGAGGTGATCGTCATCCGAGTGCTCGATCCGACCGAGGTCAACTTTACGTTTCAGGATGAGGCGATGTTCTTCGACCTCGAATCGGGCCGCGAGTTGTATGTCGATCCGCAAGCAATGCGAGCCAACTATCAGCAGCGGTTTTCCGAGCACGCTCAGGAGTTGTCCCGCGCGTGCAGTTCGCTCGGCATCGACGTGTACGATTTGACGACCGATCAACCGCTCGATCTGGCGTTGTTCGATTTGCTGAACTCGCGGATGCGGCGAGGCCGGCAAGTCGCGCGACGGAGACGGATTTGATGCCTAGCCAATGGAAAGCAGTGCAAAGTGCAAAGTGCAAAATGAAATCGCTAGTGGCTGTTTCAGTCACTCTGCACTTTGCACTCTGCACGATCGTCCGGAGACGTTGATGGGAATTCTGGTTCCACTTTATCTGGCGGGTCTCACGGCGTTTTCGCTGCCACTGATACTGCATTTGGTGCGGCGGACTCCGCGCGGGCGGCAGGAATTCAGCTCGCTGATGTTTCTGTCGCCGACTCCGCCACGGCTCACGCGACGCAGCCGGCTCGATCAAATTCTGCTGTTGTTGTTGCGGCTGGCGGCGCTGGCGTTGATCGTGCTCGCGTTCGCTCGGCCCTTTATGAGAGAAGCTGCCTCGCTGACGTTCGCCGATCTGACCGGAAAGCGGCTGGCGATCCTGATCGACACCAGCGCCAGCATGAAACGAGCGGATCTCTGGCAGCAGGCGATGAAGCAGGCTGAGGCCGAACTGGATCAACTCAACCCGCAGGACGACGTCGCGTTGTTCGCGTTCAGCGATCACTTGCAGACGATTATCGACTTTCAAAAAGAGGGAGCGGCACCGATCGCCGACAAGCCGCAGGTGGTTCGCAATCGATTGAAGCAACTTCAACCGGCTTGGGGAGCGACCGATCTGGGCACCGCGCTGGTGAGTGTCGCGAGCGATCTCGTTTCGGCCAGTGACGTGCAGCAGTCGTCGCTGGAACCGCAGATCGTCGTCATCAGCGATTTCCAAAGCGGCAGCCGGATCGAGGCTCTGCAATCGTTCGAGTGGCCGAAGCGTGTGCCGGTGGTGGCTCGGCGCGTGTCAGTGACGAATCCCACAAACGCGCACGCTCACGCGCTGCCGAGCGAAGACGGAGACACCTCAACCGACGTCCGCGTGCGAGTCGTCAACGCGGCCGATTCTCGCAGCGATCAGTTTTTTGTGGCGTGGGTGAGCGGCGAGGCGCTAGCCGCCGGTTCCGCGCGGACGGCTCCACCGGCGGCTAGCGCCGTGCCGCTCAGAACAACTGGGGGGCTGACGCCCTCTGCTCGCCAACTGCGCGAGGAGGTCGCTGTCTATGTTCCCGCCGGACAAAGCCGAGTCATCCGCTTGCCGCGCGGTGTCGAAAATCTTCACGCGGACCGCATCGTTCTGCGGGGTGACGATCACGACTTCGACAACACGTTCTTTGTCGTGCCGCCGCGGAAGCTCGAAGCGACGTTGTTGTATGCCGGAAAGGATGCGGCGGAAGACCCAGAGGGCTTGCAGCTTTATCTCCGCCTGGCGCTGGCGAATGATCCGCTGCGGCAAGTCGAGATTCGTTCGCTCGACGATGCGAAGGAGTTGGCGTTGCCCCCCGAACTCGCACCGAAAATGGTGGTCGTGTCTCAGCCACTGTCGGGCGAGTTGCCAGCAACACTGAAACAATACGTCGAACGAGGCGGTGTTGTGTTGCTCGTGCCGCGAGACGACGAAACTGCGGCATCGCAATTCGCCTTGTTGAGCGACGCTGAAGTCGTAGGGGTGGCACGCCCTGAGTCATCGAAGGGCGTGGAAGAACCTGAAGCCAACCACGCCCTTCGCAAAGGCTCATGGCGTGCCACCCCACGCAGCGGTGGTGAAAAGTATCTGCTGCTGGGGGACATCGACTTCACGCATCCGTTGTTCGCTCCATTCGCCGGTCCGCGCTACAGCGACTTCACCAAGATTCATTTCTGGAAGCATCGCCCCGTCACGCTCAAGACTGCGGCGACAACACGCATCCTCGCGCGATTCGACAACAGCGACCCGATGCTGTTGGAACGCAGCATTGGTCAAGGACGAGTCTTCGCCTTCACAAGCGGTTGGCATCCCGAGGACAGTCAATTGGCACTCTCCAGCAAGTTCGTGCCGTTGGTCGGAGCGTTGCTCGATCTGGCGTGTGGCGGAGGAGAGGTGGCTGACAGCGTCGTGGTCAGTCAGCCGGTAACGTTGGCGGATTCCAGGCGAGCGGTGGGTGTTAGCCCCCCGGTGGATTTGGATTCGACCGATGCACCGAATACCGGGGGGCTGACACCCCCCGCTCGCCAAGGTCATGTCATCTTGGTCCGCACTCCGGATGGCCAAGAGAAGCGGCTCGATGCAGGACACTCGGCGTTCTCGGAAACCGATCTCCCCGGCATTTACCGAGCGAAAGTCGGCTCGACGGAAACGCGGTTCGCGGTCAATCTGTCTCCCGCCGAGAGCCACACCGCGCCGCTGAATCTGGAACAACTCGAACAACGCGGCGTCCGCTTCGGAGCCGATCTGACTCGCGTAGAACGCATCGACCGAGAACGGCAACAACGAGACACGGAACTCGAAAGCCGGCAAAAAGTCTGGCGCTGGCTGATTGTGATCGCCTTGGCAACGCTTATCCTGGAGACTTGGTGGGCCGGCAGAGCGGAACGGCAGGTGATCGCCGGAGGATCAATGTCCCAAGAATCGTCGCGGAAATGAATCTGATTCCATGAGCTCAATCGTAGAACAACAGAAATCGAATCTTCAGACGCTCTGCCGCAAACATCATGTTCGCCGGCTGGAAGTGTTTGGTTCGGCGACGGACGAATCGTTCCGGCCGGAGACCAGCGATTTGGATTTTCTCGTGGATTACCTGCCGCTGACGAACGCCCAGTATGTTGATGCCTATTTCGGTTTGTTGTCGGATCTGGAGGACTTGTTTCAACGGAAAATTGATCTGGTGGTGGACCGAGCGATCCGGAATCCATATTTCCGCAAGGGAGTCGATCAAAGCCGACAGGTGATCTATATCATCGAAGCGAAACTCCCGATTCTGATTGCTCAAACCGAAAGTTGCCTCGCGGCGCTGGCCGCGGACTGATCGACGCTCACTGACACGAAAGGTCATCCGATGATTCAGGATCGACTCTGGCTGGAAGTGGAAAAGGTGGCGGAGCGCTATCAACGATTGCGCTTCTGGAGAACACTCACCGTCGGCTGGATTGTCGCCGCGATTGTTGGAGCGTCGCTGGCGGCGATTGGAGTGGAGATCGAACGGACGGCATCGACCGTGATCCCGCTGGTGTGTGGAGCGGCGGCCGGGTTGGTGTTGCTCTGCGCGTGGCGAGTGACGGCTTCGGCTCCGGGGCACGACTGGGTGGCTCGGCAAATCGAGAACGAGTTCCCCGATCTTCGCAGTTGCTTGCTGGCGGCTGTCGAGCAACAGCCGGCGCTCTCCGATGGACGGTTTGGATTCTTGCAGGAGAGCGTGATTCGACAGGCGCTCGTTCATGCGGCCTGTCATGCGTGGCCGCAGGTTGTGCCGACACGGCGGCTCGCGTGGGCGGTCTCGACTCAGTGTGTGACGTTGGCACTATTTGTTTTGACGCTGACCAACATGCCGCTGAGTGCGGGTCGATCGGATCAGATTGCGAAGTCGAAGCAGGACTCGCCGGCAGCCGCCGTGGCGGATGTCTTTTCCGTGGCCGTCGAACCGGGAGACACGGAGATCGAACGTGGGACCAGCCTGCTCGTGTTGGCTCGCGTGACAGGCGAAGTGCCGGCCGACGCGAAGCTCGTGCTGCAACCGGCGACCGGTGACGCGGGCGACTTGGCGATGTCGCGTAGCCTCGACGATCCGGTGTTCGGCGGACGCATCGCAACGATCACGGAAGCGTTCGACTATCACATCGAGCTTGGTGGGCAGACGACGAAGACGTTTCATGTCACGGTCTTCGAGTACCCACGTCTGGAACGAGCCGACGCACGATTGGTTTATCCGAGCTACACGGCTCTCGAAGAACGGCTCGTACAAGACGTGCGGACGGTGTCGGTCGTCGAGGGGACGCAGGTCACGTTGCTGCTCAAGCTCAACAAGCCAGTGAAGTCGGCGATGCTCGCCGATCGTAGTCCTGTCGCTCCGCGACAGGAAATCCGTCTCGCGGAGCGAGACGGCTACTATCAAGCCACGCTCACCGCTGAGAAATCCCAACGCTTGAAACTCGAACTGATCGACGAGGCCGGACGCAAGAACGTCGAGCAATCAGAAATCGCCATCAATGTCGTACCCAACAAGCCGCCAACGCTGAAGCTCGTGCAGCCGGCGAAAGATCTTGAAGTCTCGCCGTTGGAAGAGCTCGATCTGAAGGCCACCGCGTGGGACGACTTCGGCCTGAAACGCATGGGCCTCAGCTTCGCGATCGCCGGGCAGCCGCTGGTCGATGTGATCCTGGGCGAGAACGCCGCCGCGAAGCAAAAGCATGAGATCGCCAACGCGATCAAGTTCGAGGAACTCAAGGCCGAGCCGGATCAACTGCTGTCATATCACTTCTGGGCCGAGGACTTCGGTCCCGACGGCAACGTGCGGCGCACATCGAGCGACATGTTCTTCGCCGAAGTCCGGCACTTCGAGGAAATCTTCCGGCAGGGTCAGCAACCGCCGGGCGGTCAGCAACAGCAGCAACAACAGCAGAATAGCCCGGCCGGGCAGCAGGCTCAGCAGTTGGCTCAGAACCAGAAGGACATCATCAACGCGACGTGGAAGCTGATCCGCCGAGAGACCGGCTCGAAGCCGACGGAGCCGTTCGCCGAAGATGTCGCCCAATTGGTGACGGCTCAGAACGCGCTGCTCGAAAAATCGAAAGCCCTTGCGGAGAAGGTCACCGACGAGCAATCGCAAGCGCACGTCGATGCGGTGATCGCTGCGATGTTGGAAGCCGTCAAGCAGTTGATGGCGGCTCACGAACTGAGCGGCAAGGCGCTAGCTGCCGGTCGAGAACCGACAACGACACCGGCGGCTAGCGCCGTGCCGCTCAGGGGCAATGCCGCCGCACCGCTGCAACCGGCGCTCGCGGCCGAACAGTCGGCCTATCAGGCGTTGCTCAAGCTGCGTGCTCGTGAGCACGAAGTCGTGCGACAACAGCAACAACAACAGTCGAGCAGTCAGCAAAGCCAAGCACAGGCACGCTCGCAGCAACAGCAACAGCGGCAGCAGATGCAGCAGCTTGATCTCAAGAATGAAGAGAACAGCTACGAAACGCAGCGGCAGGCTCAGCAGCAACAGCAAGAGTCGGCCGAGGATCGCGAGAACCGCCAGGTGCTCAACCGGCTGAAAGAGCTGGCTCAGCGGCAGCACGATCTCAACGAGCGGCTGAAGGATTTGCAGACGGCGTTGCAGGAAGCTCAAACCGCCGAACGCCGCGAAGAGGTCAAGCAACAGCTCAAGCGGTTGCAAGACGAGCAAAAGCAGGTGCTGCGCGACACGGACGAATTGCAGTCGCGCATGGAGACCGCCGAGAACCAGGAACGCATGTCCGAAGAGCGTCAGCAGCTTGAGCAGACACGCGACCAAGTCCGCAAAGCATCGGAAGCGCTGGAGAAGGAACAAGTCACTCAAGCCGCCGCATCGGGAACTCGCGCGGAGAAGGACTTCGAGGAACTCCGCAACGAGTTCCGCCGCCGCGCCTCGAACCGCTTCAATGAAGAAATGCGCGAGATGCGCCAGTCGGCTCGCGAACTCGATCAGGAGCAGAAGAAGCTGTCGGAGAAACTCACCGAGGTCACTCAGTCCGAGGCCGCAAAGGGAGACAACAAAACCAAGAAGTCGCTGCGGGAAGACAACCGTGCCGAAGAGGTCGTCAAAGGTTTAACCGAACAGAAGGAGAAGCTGACGAACCTCACCGAACGCATGAAGCAGACGATCGAAGAGGCGGAGCAAACCGAACCGCTACTGACCGCGCGGCTGTACGACACGACTCGCAATCTACAAACCCAAAACGTCGGCCGCGCGTTGGACGCGGCCGGCCGATCCCTGCAACGCGGGCTGATGCAGGACGCTCAGCAGGTGGAGAAGATCGCCGGACGCGGGATCACTCAATTGAAAGAAGGGGTTGAGAAAGCAGCCGAAGCGGTGCTCGGCGATGAGACCGAGGCGCTGCGACGAGCCCGCGAAGAGTTGAAGAATCTCTCGCAGGAGTTGAATCGAGAGATCGCACGGAACGCGCCGGCTGAGGGTTCGCAGTTACCGCGTGATCGAGAGAGGGAGAGGGGGAGAGAGGGAGAAGGGGAGAAGGGCAACGAACGACAGTCGGGCGAGCCGCGTCCGGGTGAAACTCAAAATGGCGAACAGCAACCAGGACAGCGGCCGAATGGTCAACAACCCAATGGACAGCGACCCGGTGAGCAACCACCGCGAGAGGGTCAACAGCCCGGACAGCAACGTGGTGCGGGGCAACAGCCCGGCGAACGACAACCGAATGAATCGCAGCCGAGTCAGCGGCCGAGAGAACGACAACCGGGACAACAACCAGGTACACGGCAGCCCGGTCAACAACCAAGCGGACAACAACCGGGACAGCCGCCAGGCAATCAACCTCAGCGCGGACAACAACCGGGGCAGCCGCAGCCCGGACAAGCTCAGGGCGAACAACCTCAGCCCGGTCAGCAACCCGGCCAACGCGGTCAGCCGAGCGAGCAACCTCAAGAGAGTCAGCGTCAGCCGGGACAACCACAACCGGGGCAACGCGGCCAGCGAGGCGCTCCGCAGTTGTCGGACAACAACCAAGCGGGCGGGCCTCAACAGTTTGAAGGAGGTACGAACCGCGAGTCTGCGCCGATCACTGGCGAAGAGTTTCTGAAGTGGTCCGACCGTCTGCGCGATGTCGAGGAAATGGTGGACGATCCCGAACTGCGAGCCGAAGCCGCACGCATCCGCGATCAAGCTCGCGCCATCCGTGCCGAGTTCAAACGTCACTCGAAGGAACCCAACTGGGGACTCGTCCGAGTCAACGTCGCCGAACCGCTCGTCGAATTATCGAAACGCGTGTCGGATGAGTTGCTGCGCCGCAACTCGAAGCAAGCGATCGTACCGCTCGACCGCGATCCGGTGCCCCCCAAGTATTCCGAAAAGACCCGCCGCTACTACGAACGGTTAGGAAGCGGCAAATAATCATCTTGTTCGGCTGATGGCTGATGGCCGAAAGCTGATGGCTGTCATCCCAAAATCAAGACGCCCAAATTTGAGATAACAGCCATCAGCGTTCAGCTCACAGCCATCAGCCGGACAGAACAACGGAGTGCAGCATGTTTCTCGCCGAAGTGACCTTGGGAGCACGTCACTGGCTCGGCGGGGCGGTGTTGTTATTGGTCATCGCGCTGGCGGTGGTGATTTGGTCGTATCGCCGAGGCGGTTTGCGATCGCGGGTGCGCGGATTGGCTGCGGTGCTCAAAGGGATTGGGATCGTCGCGCTGGCAGTCTGTTTGGTCGAGCCGCTCTTCACGGGGACTCGGCCGCGGCCGGGGAGCAATCTGTTTCTCGTCGTCGCCGACAACAGCCGCAGCTTGCAGTTGTCGGACAGCGGCGAGCATCAGTCGCGCGGACTGGCAATGAAAGAGCGGCTGGCGGAAGAGTCATCTTGGTTGACTCGCCTGTCGCAAGATTTTGATGTGCGGCGGTATCTGTTCGACACGAACGTGCGACCCGCGAAGACGTTTGCCGAACTGACGCTGAATGGCGAATCGTCGGCGATCAATGGCACTCTGAACTCACTGGCGGATCGTTATCGAGGCCAACCGGTCGCGGGCATCTTGTTGCTGACCGACGGCAACGGAACCGATCTCTCGGATGTCGCGATGGATGACAAACAAAAACTACCGCCGGTGTATCCGGTGGCGATCGGGGCCGATCACGGATTAGTGGACCTGTCGGTCTCGCAGGTGGCGGTCAGTCAGACGAATTTTGAAGCGGCACCGGTCACGATCACCGCAACGCTTGAAGGCCGCGCGGTCGCGAACAAAGAGATCGGCTTGCGAGTGCTCAACGAAGCGGGCGAAGAGGTCGAACGCCGAAAGATCGAGCGATTGCTCGACGGCGAACCTTCCGTGCAGAGATTCTTGTTGAAGCCGGAGAAGTCGGGGATCAGCTTCTTCACCGTGCAGGCGTTCTTGAATGGCGAAGAAGGTCGTAGTTCCGCCTTGAGGCGGCCCAATGACCAGGCACCGCCTGAAGGCGGAACTACGAACGAATCCCAAGAAGCGACGCTGGCGAACAACTCGCGCATCGTCACCGTCGATCGCGGCGGCGGGCCATTCCGAGTGCTGTATGTTGGCGGCCGGCCGAACTGGGAATTCAAATTCTTACGGCGAGCTCTCGATGAAGATGACGAAGTCAAACTGGTCGGTATGGTACGGATCGCGAAGAAGGAGCCGAAATTCGCGTTCCTCAATCGTGGCGAGCGGATGAACCCGTTGTTCAAGGGCTTCGGCAACAAAGATGAGCAGGCCGAGAACTACGATCAGCCGGTGCTGATTCGGCTCGGCACGAAAGACGCCGATGAGCTGCGTGGCGGATTCCCAAAAAGCTCCGACGATTTGTTTCAGTATCACGCGATCCTCTTGGACGACATCGAAGCGGCATTCTTCACGCAGGACCAATTGTCGCTGTTGCAGCAGTTCGTCAGCCGGCGCGGTGGCGGGTTGTTGATGCTCGGCGGCAATCATTCGTTCGGCGAAGGGGGCTATCAGCGAACAGCGGTCGGCGACATGCTGCCGGTCTATTTGGATCGCGGCGATCCCACCGCCGCTGATGCGGGCTATCGGCTGCTACTTAGCCGCGAAGGTTGGCTGCAACCATGGGTTCGTCTGCGAACCAACGAAACCGACGAATCGAAGCGGCTGACGTCGATGCCCGAATTCAAAAGTCTCAACGGCGTGCAGGCGATCAAGCCGGGCGCGTCCGTGCTCGCGCAAGTGACGAGCGCGGACGGCAAGGAATCACCCGCGCTGGTCGTGCAACCGTTCGGCCGAGGCCGCACGGCCGCGCTGCTGGTCGGCGATCTTTGGCGTTGGAATCTGAAGCGGACCGATCACACGGAAAGCGATCTCGAAAAGTCCTGGCGGCAAACGGTGCGCTGGCTGGTCAGCGACGTGCCGGGCCGCGTTGAAGTGGAATCGCGGCGCAGTTCGACTGGATCGACTCCGGCCGTCCAAATGCTTGTGCGTGCGAGAGACGCGCAGTTTGAACCGCTCGACAATGCGAACGTCGTGCTGCATGTGCAGACTCCCGATGGCCACAAGATTGAACTCGTCGCCGAGAGCAGCGATCGCTCACCCGGCCAATACGAAGCGCTGTTCGCGCCGCGTGCTCCGGGTGTCTATCGAGCAACCATCGCCGTTACGGCCGCCGACGGCAGCGAAGTCGGCCAGCGCGAAATCGGTTGGACGGTCGAACCGCAAACCGAAGAATTCCGGACGCTGGTCGTCAATCGACCGCTACTGGAACAGCTTGCGAAGCAGACCGGCGGCGAAGTGATCTCGGCCGATGATCTTGATCAATTCGTGAGCAGCCTGCCGAACCGCAAGATCCCCGTCACTGAAACGTGGACGTACCCGTTGTGGCATCAGTCGTCGGTGTTCGTGCTGGCGATCAGTTGTCTGATCGGCGAATGGGGGTTGAGACGTTGGCGCGGAATGCCGTGAAATTCCGTGTCATCTGTGTTCTTTGATGCGACGAGTGAAAACACGGAGGCCACGGATTTCGCGGATGGGCACGGATGGGAAACAAGGACCACTCGAATGACGTCTTTCCTTTTATTGCTGAGTTCTATGGGCTGGGTTGATCCGGCGGTCGAAACGCCACGCAGCACGGTCTTGATCGTGGTCGGTGCGGAGGGAACCGAGGAGTACGGTCCGCAGTTTCGGAAATGGGCGGGTCGTTGGTCCGACGCGGCGAAGCGGGGACATGCGGACTTTGCTCAAATTGGTTTGGAGGCTGCCGGCAAGACGGATGATCGCGACTTGTTGAAGCGGCAGTTGTCGGAAGCGGCGGGGTCGGGAGACCCGCGCCGAGCGCAGGAGGAATCGCGCCGAGCGCAGGCCGAGCCGTTGTGGTTGATCCTGATTGGTCACGGCACGTTTGATGGCAAGGTCGCGCGGTTCAATCTGCGAGGTCCGGATGTCTCGTCCGGCGAGTTGGCTGAATGGCTCAAGCCGGTGGAACGGCCGATCGCGATCATCAATTGCACCAGCAGCAGCGGTCCGTTCTTGAATGAACTCTCCGGGCCAAACAGGATCGTCATCGCGGCGACGAAGAGCGGACACGAATACAACTTCGCACGGTTCGGTGACTATCTCTCCGCCGCGATCAGCGATCCGAAAGCGGATCTCGACAAAGACGAGCAGACGTCGCTGCTGGAAGCGTTCTTGCTGGCGTCGTCTCGCGTACACGAGTTCTACGTCAGTGAAGGCCGCTTGATGACCGAGCACGCGCTGCTCGACGACAACGGCGACAAGCTCGGCACGCCGGCGGATTGGTTTCAAGGCGTCCTCGCGACAAAGTCGGCGAAGAATGGAGCCACGGTGGATGGCACTCGCGCCGCCCGGATGCACTTGGTTCGCAGTTCTCGCGAAGAACAACTCCCGGCCGCCGTTCGCGCCCGGCGTGATGAAATCGAGGTCGAGTTGGCTGTACTGCGGCAACGCAAGTCGCAGCTTGCGGAAGACGACTACCTGCAACAGATCGAACCGCTGCTCGTCGAACTGGCGCGGCTCTACGAGACCGCAGCCAAGAGCGAGACACCTGAGCCGCGCCCGTGAGGAAGCGGTGCCCGAACTCCGCTTTCTAATGCGGGCTGCGCCCGCAACCCAAGAAGGTGAAAAATGGTTGGGTGAAAAATGAGACCAAGCCAGACAAACAAAGCGATGCATTGTGATTCAAACGGCTCGTTCGCCGATTCCATTTTTCACCTTTTCCCAGGACGAATGACGGTTCGTGGATCATCAAACGAGTGACGGCAAACTCGCGCGCAAAAAACGCGCATGTTTTGGACAAATACTCGAACGGGCGCGGCTCTGGTTTCAACTCGATGGTTGATACGCGGCTCGTGCGTTCTTCCAGAAGAACTTTTCGGACGTCGTTCGCCCGCGTGCGATTACATACTGGTTCACGATCGTGAATAACGCCTTGTAGGAGGCGGCACGATCGCTGACCGGCCAGTTGCTGCCATAGATCAGGCGGTCGTCGCCGAAGATGTTCCAGATCGCGTCGAGGATTGGCCGGTAGAACTCGACGTCTTCCGGAACTTCCTTGTCTCCAGATTTCGGTTTGGCGTGCTCGACGAGCGCCGACACTTTGCAGAAGACCCGCGCGTGTTTCGCAGCGGCACGCATTCCGTCACGCCACGCTTGCGGCGGTTCTGCTCCGTCCACAGCCAAGTTGCCGAGATGATTGATGACGATTCGCAACTCCGGCAGCTTTTCCGCCAAGCGAGCGACATCGGCCGGCATGTCCGGCCCGCCGTTCACATCGAGTTCCAAGCCAGCTTCGGAGAGACGACGAATGTCGGCGAGGAACTCCGGTTGTTCGAGTCCCGTTTTGACCGCACCATGATTCACGCGGATGCCGCGATACAGTTTGTTCGCCGCGAAGCGTTTCAAATGCCCGGCGAACTCCGGCTGGCCGGGAGTCAGGTTGCCGACCACGCCGATGATTGATGGATTCTTCGCGGCCAAGTCCAGCAGCCAAGCGTTGTCTTCGACTCGCGGGCTGGCTTCGACGACGACCGTCTTCGTGACTCCGAGTGGTGCCGCTTGTTCCAGAAAATGTTTCGGCAAGACAGGGCGATACAGCGAGGCATCGTTCTTGCCGGGCCAGGGGATTCCTTCCGGCCGAGTTGGGTCGTAGAAGTGTGTGTGGCAATCGACCATCAGCGGCTTGTCGTCCGCTGGTGCCGAACGCTCGAAGAGATGCGCCGCAGTGAGCGCGGCAACACTGGAACCGAAACTCGATGCTAGAAAATCACGGCGTGTGGACATCATTGATCCTTTGAGGTGATGTTGTCTTCGCACCAACGGTGCGACACTCGAAAGCCCAGGGCAACGCCCTGGGTATTCGTCGCGAAAATACGCTGTCAGCCCCAACGGGGCGTGACCTGGAACGAGTTGCGCCCCGTTGGGCAACGCCGTGAACGATTTGGCGTCGAAGAAAGTGGGGTTTCAGAAACGAAGGAGAGAAAAGAAAAGCCAGATTCCTAACAGGACCAACTGAAAACGCTTCAGTCAGAAAGGAATCTGGCTCATG
>SXKJ01000286.1 GCA_005778115.1 Planctomyces sp.
CACCGAAAAATCGAGGACAAACGGCAACACACCCTGTAAACTCATGCCCGGCCTCCCTGCGGCGTTGAAGTGCTGATGTCACAACACCTTCTACGCCCTCGCGGGCCGCTTCATTGGATACGCATGAATAATGTGGGCTATCGAGTTCTGGCCCTTCAGGCCAAAGCGCAATGATCAATCTGTGCCCCAATAAACCAGATTCTCATTGCCGCTTTACCGCAGCCCCCGTTGCTGACGTCAGTGTCGCGAAGTTTGCTTGAAACTCGGCATCGCCGTTGCCGCGCCAGGCCAGCATTTTTCGGTCGCGAGCGGTCACAACCCACAGTTCCAGCTCGCCGGCCATCCAGGGCCAGATCCATTGCATGATCCGGTCCATGATCCAATTGAAGCCCAAGAAGAAAATCCAATCGACCGCGCCGATTCCTTTTCGATTCTCCGCTTCAATCTGCACGATGAACTTCAGCTTGCAGCGTTCCGGTTTGAGCGGGACGAACGCGCCGAACAACTGAGTGACCAAATCTGTGCCGATCACGCGCGAATCGCGAGCGGAGCCAACTAGTGCCGCCATCAGAGCCACAGCGAAGGGCTTCCCGATCCAAGAGACTTGCGAGCTGATCAATGCCGGCAGGATTAACACGCCGAACACGATCCAGCGAATCGTCCAATTCGGCAGCGGTCCCAACGGTCGGTCCATACGAGTGGCCTCTTGCGTCACGACCTTCTGGGCGAGGTCGGCTTCGCCACCAGGATCAATCCCTGCAACACGAGGAACACGACCAGGGGAGCGATCCAAGCCAGTCGCAGAATTCGCATCAGCGTGTCCCAGCCCGTGCTCACCGCCGCCGCGAGCAACGTGCGATGATCGGCCGCCTCGACGCCCAGATTCGCCAGGCGTTCGACGATCTTGGCGCGGCGGCGCTGATCCAGTTCCGTGTTCGGCGGATCGCTTGATGGTTCGAGGAACGCGGACTTCGGCTCTTCCTTCAATCGCTCGGCCATGCGAGCTAACCGAGTCTCCGCCTGTGGCGTCAGCACGGCGGCTTGCGATTCAAAGTCGGACTCTTTCAAGAGCAAGCCCGCGTTCTCCGCATCGCGGACCGCGCGATCGCGCGACTCCAAGAGCGATCCCAGGCCGAGTAATGCCAGCATTAAGACCAGTGTCAGCATCAGCATCCCGCAGCCGATCGCGGTCATTTGCGTCTTGAATTGCTGCCGTTCGGACAAGATCTCGAAGTGCAGATCGATAGTCCGCCGCCGCCGCAACGAACGCCGCGCCGCATCGAGCACATCGAAGGCACGCACTGCGTCCGACCATGTCGGAGCATGCGGCGACTTGGACAAAGCGAACGCCTCGATCATCGCCGCCGGTGCCGTGGTATCTGTTGGGCGTTCCAGCATCATTGGTGCGCGATCAGTCTCGACGGTCAGTCGCCATACGGCCGCCGTGCCACGTCGCGCGGTCCAAGTGGCGTCGGGCAAGCCGCTCCCCGCCAGAGTCAGCGTTGCTTGCGAGCAGCCTTGCTCGGTCAGGCCGGAACGCTGAGCGGTGACTTGGTCATAACGTCCTCCCAGCCATTGCAGCAGGTCGATGTCGTCGAGTGCCGCAGCGTCGATCTCGGCTTCCGTCAGCGCTGATGTTGCGGATGAAGAGGGAAGCTCCCGGTCCACTTGGAACCGACGAATCGTCCCTAGTTCACCGGCCGCAAGCTGTTTTGAGAGGGAGACCAATTCCGGTGCGAATCGGCGCAAGAACGCGGGCATCAGTTCGACGTGCGAATCGTCGCGGATCAATGACAACTCGTAGGCACACGCGGCTCCGAATGGGACACGGGGCACGATCAACAGCGGCTTGCCGGCCGAGGCCAACTGCTTGGCGGCCGTCTGCACTTCCTCGCTGTCTCCGGCGATGACGATCGCTTCGACCTCTGGGTCGATCAGCAATTCCTCCCAGGAGCAACTCGGCACGTTGGCAAATTCCGGAAGTGCCTCGATCAATCGTGTTGCCAACGCCGACTGAACGAACCGATGACCGGCTACCATCGCGGCCTCAATCAACGGAACAGCGGCAGCATCGTCCCCCAGCAGTGCGAATTTCATGATGGCGGAGCGTAGCCGCGGCTTGCTTGATCGTCAGCCGTGAATAGTCATGGGGTAAAGCGAATTCCTCGCAGTCTGTTGCGAGACTAGCACGACGCGCAAGCGAGTGGTCTCAGCGCTCAGTGTGTACCACTCGCTTGCGCGTCGTGCTAAATGCCGCCCGGCTCGTCAAGAGTGTGAGTGGTTCCGACTTCCTCTTTGGCCCAACGCGAATCGGCGGCTACAACTCCCGCCGATGTCTGCTGCTGATAACCAATCTGTTGTTGCGACGCCTCACCGCGAGAGCGGCTTGCGGTATGTGGTCGAGTCATTGGTCTCGCTGGCGTTGGCCGTTTGCCTGGTGCGATCGTTTGTGGTGGAGGGCTACATCATCTCCACCGGTTCGATGGCTCCGTATCTGTTGGGGTTTCACAAGCAAGTCGTTTGTCCCGACTGCCGGCTGCCGTTCGCGGTGGGGGTGCCGGTCGATACCGAGACGGACACCAACGGCCCCGTCGCCTGTCCGAATTGCGGACAGGCTCATATTAATCTCTCGCTGGTGCCGCGAAATGAAGGGGATCAACTGCTGGTTCAGAAATTCGCGTACCTGTTCCGTCGGCCGAAGCGGTGGGAGGTGGTCGTCTTTCAGAATCCGAACCAGCCAACGCAGGCGTATGTGAAGCGCGTGATCGGCCTGCCGGGGGAAGAGATCCAGGTCCGCGCGGGGGACCTCTGGGTCAATGGTGAACTAGCTCGGAAGAACCTGGCCGAGCAGCGCAGCACGCGGATGGTTGTTTCTTCGTTGAAGTATCAGTCGAAGAACCGCGAGGAACTCCGTTGGCAGATGGAGAGCGGATGGAAAGTCTCCAGTGATGGTTTCGAGTTCAATCCGGATCGGTCCGTACCGATCGGTGATGCCGCGAGTCTGCCGTCGGTGACGTATCGCGGTACGACTCAGAAGCATGGCGGTTCCGCGTCGGTGGCGGACTCAGCACAACTCTGGCCGACCGATGAGTACGCCTACAACGGGTTGAATGAAGCCTCGCAGCGATATCGCGTGCGTGACCTCATGCTGGCGATGCAAATCGAACTCCACAGCGGGCGCGGGGCGATGACGTGGGCGCTGAGCGATGGGGCTCAGACCTTTGAGATCTCGCTGGCGGCGGGGGAGCGGGAACTGCGGCTGTTCATCGACGGTGTCGAAGTGCCGGATCAGCGGGTGAAGCTCAGCGGTGCCATGTGGCAGCGGAAACGGCTGGTCGAGATGTCGTTGTTCGACCGGCAGTTGTTGTTTGCGCTCGATGGCGAGGTGATTTATCAGCGACCGCTCGAACCGTTGGTATTGCCGGCCAAGAATGTCGGGGACTCGGCGAAGAACCCCGTCCTGGAAGACGCCCAGCCGGTCCGATTCGATGCGTGGGATCTACATGTCTCGGTCAGCGATCTGACGCTGTATCGCGACGTGTATTACACGCGAGGCGACGGACGGCACGGCGTCAACGAGCCGTATCGGCTCAGTGCGGACGAATACTTTTTTTTGGGAGACAACAGCCCGGTCTCGCTCGACAGCCGCAGTTGGACGAACGCGGTCGTGCGCGATCACATGCTGATCGGCAAGCCGTTTCTAGTGCATCTGCCGTCACGGCCGGGACGGGTGAAACTCGGCTCGGCCGAGTGGCATATCCGCGTTCCCGACTGGGGACGCATCCGATACATTCGCTGAGCTTTTCCAAGCTCAGGACCCCGTTTCCGAAATCCTTCAGCCAGACTCTCCACGCATGACTGCTCCATCCAATATCCCGCCGACGAATGCCAAGCCCGTTCCGCCCGCGGCCAATCCCAAGGCCGCGCCTCCTGCGAAGCAGGAGAGTGCTCGCGAGACGATCGAGTCCATCGCGGTCGCATTTCTGCTGGCGTTCTTGTTCCGAGCGTTCGAGGCTGAGGCGTTCGTCATCCCAACCGGTTCGATGGCTCCGACGTTGTACGGTCGGCACAAGGAAACGAACTGCAACCAGTGCGGGCATCTCATCACGATCGGGGCCAGCGAAGAGGTCGATGACAACGGCTATCTCAAAGGGCGTTTGGAATCCTCGCTCTGTCCGAATTGCCGAGCACCCAATTCAATCCGCAACGCGCCGGTGTTTCGTGGCGACCGCATTCTGGTCAACAAGTTTCCGTTTGAGTTGAAAGAGCCACGCCGCTGGGACGTCGTCGTCTTCAAGTATCCCGAAGAGCCGAAGACGAACTACATCAAGCGACTGGTCGGCCTGCCGAACGAAACGCTCATCATTCGCCAAGGCGACTTGTTCCGCACGGAACCGGGCGGGGGTGAAACTCGCGTCGTGAGCAAAGCGGACCCGTACAAGCAGCGCGATGTTCAAATCATGGTTCACGACAACGACTACCCAGAGACACCGTTGATCAAGCACGGCTGGCCGCATCGATGGGCTGCCGTCGAGCAGACGGCCACCGATTCCGAAGCGATTGCGACCGGCAGCAAATCATTGACCGAGATCGCTGGCTGGAAAGAGACCAGCGAAGGCTGGCAGTCCTTGGATGAGAAACACGCTTTCGCTCTTCAAGGAGACGCGGCGAGTCGTCCTCGCCCGCAGTGGCTGCGGTATCGGCATTTCATCCCGACGCCGGAAGTGTGGCGCGAGGTGCTCAAGTCGGATGAAGGCGGGCGTCTCAGTGAATTCGGTTTGAATGGAGCCGACTCGTTGAAGCGGCCCAAGGCGCAGTTGGTCACGGACTTTTGTGGCTACAACGCGTTCTCAGCGGCGCAGGACTTTGACCTCGACAGCTATTTCTGGGTCGGCGATCTGTCGGTCTCTTGCGACGTGCAAATTAACAAGCTGGGTGAAAATCCTGAGCTGCTGCTCGAGCTCAACGAAGGGGTGCATCGCTTTCGCTGTCAGTTCGATCCGAAAACCGGTGAAGCTCAGTTGCAGCGCATCGTGTGGTTGAATTCCTCCGCCGAGGATGTGGAAGTGCTCGCGAAAGCGACGACGTCGGTTGTGGGCATCGGCCAGCACCGCATCGAGTTCGCCAACGTCGATCAACGACTCTGCCTGTGGATCGATGGCAGCCTGGTCGACTTCGGACCGAAGGCGGAATACACGCTGTCGGAGATCGAGAACCTCGGACCACAAGAAGAAGATCTGACGCCGGTCGGCATCGCGGCACACGGGATCAACGTCGAAGTCGCGCATCTGCAGATTCATCGCGACATCTACTACCGCAGCAGTCACGCGCTGGATTGGGGAGCGGATCAGGAAGAGTGGACGCCGTGCTCATCGCACCAGCATCTACGAAACCTGTTGACCGACCCGATTGCGTGGGGCGAGTCCTACAAAGCGTGCAGCCACGAGGCTCGGTTCGAGATCGGTCCCGACGAGTTCATGATGCTGGGGGACAACAGCCCGCGCAGCAAAGACAGCCGCCTGTGGGGGAACGATCGTCGAGCTGAACATCGTCACGCGGTTCCTCGTTCTGCTCTGGTCGGCAAAGCGTTCTACATCTATTGGCCCCACGGCCACCCTTTCATGAACGACGGCGAGGGCTATGCCGTCTGGAATCACAAGCAATTCGAAACCAAGCGCCGCCCCGACGGCCGAGCGGAACTCTATCCCGACGGCTCCCCCGTCATTGAGAAAGTGTCCACAGATTACCCCGACGTCCGCCTGCCGTTCTATCCGAACGTCGGCCGGATGCAGCGGATTCGGTGAGAGATCTGAAATTTGAAATCTGCGAATTGAAATCCCAACGTCAAGGAGGACGTCATGGCTCTGCTGGAATGCCACGGATTGGTGAAGGACTACCCCGGCAAACGCGCCGTTGATGGCGTGGACTTCTGCGTCGAGCGGGGCGAGATCGTCGGACTGCTCGGCCCGAACTGTGCCGGTAAGACGACGTCGTTTCGCATGTCGTGCGGGATGATCGCGCCGACAGTCGGGCACGTCTTCCTGAACGGCGTCGAGGTCACGCGCTGGCCGATGTATAAGCGGGCTCAAGCCGGCATGGGCTATCTGCCTCAGGACGAGAGCATCTTCATCAAGCTGACCGTCGAGCAAAACATTCTCGCGGTGCTCGAATTCCTGCCGATGACGCGCGAGGAACGTCAGGCCAAGATCGATCAACTGCTGGGTGAGTTCGGCCTCACCGACAAGCGACGACAGATCGCCTCCACGCTGTCAGGGGGCGAGCGGCGGCGACTGGAAATCGCGCGATGTCTCGCCACCGATCCGGTTTTAATTCTGCTCGACGAGCCATTCACCGGCATCGACCCGGTCACGATTCACAGCATTCAGGACATCATCGCCCGCCTGCGGAACAAGGGGATCGGCATCCTGCTGACCGATCACCGTGAGCGGGAAACTCTGACGATCACGGACCGCAACTATGTGATCTGTGCCGGCCATGTGATTGCCTCTGGCGACGCTAAGGAAGTGTTGGCGAACCCAGAAGCGCGGCGGCTGTACTTCGGGGAACGCTTCGACGCCAACTCGATCATCCAAGGCAAGGCGGTGTTCGATTCGGGACTCGAAGCGGCGGCGTAAGCAGACGAGTCACTCCGCGATCGATGAGCAGGCGAGCGCAGCGGCGTCAGCCCCCCGGTGGCACGGTCTCCGTTGAAAACCGGGGGACTGACGCCGACCCGCTCGCCAATTTCATTCTGATCGGTCCACGTTGACGCTGCTTGCACGCCGCATGGGTCAGCCCCACAATCCCGCCCGCTCATTGACTCAGCAAGGAGGGGATTGTGAGTCTGTTGCTCTTGGCGGACACGATTAAGACTGCCGAAATCGCGACCAAACACGCCGCCGTTTCGGTGGATTACTGGTCGCTGCTGTTTGTCTTCGCGATGGCGAGCCTGCTGGGCTTTGGCGTGATCGTCCGCGTCTCGCGATTGCTGCACACGCCGCTGATGTCGCTGACGAATGCGATCTCGGCCATTGCAGTCGTCGGCTCGATCATCGTCACGGGACATGAAGACTACCCGCTGGGGATTCGCATTCTGGGAGCGATCGCGCTGTTCGCATCGATGACCAATGTCGTCAGCGGATTCCTCATCACCGACCGTATGTTGAAGATGTTCAAGCAGCCGGGCGGCAGCGGGGAGTCGAAACGATGATGCACCACCTCGTGCAGTTGGCGTATCTGATCGCGACCGTGCTGTTCGTCTTCTCGTTGCACGGGATGAACGATCCGAAGACGGCTCGACGTGGTGTGCAGGCGGGAATCCTGGCGATGGCGCTGGCGATCGCAGCGACCTGGGCGCAACCGTCGATCACGCATCATGGCTGGATCCTGGCGGCGATCATCGCCGGGATCGCGGTGGGCATTCCGCTCTCGAAAGTGCCGCTGACAGCGGTGCCGCAACGGACGGCGATCTCGCATGCGTTCGGCGGCCTCGCGGCGGGACTGGTTGGGACGGCGAAGTTCATCCTGTGGTCCGTCTATGAACCGGAGGAACTCTCGCAGTTCCGGATGGGCGCGATCGTTTTGGAAGTGCTGCTCGGATTTCTGACCGTCACCGGCAGCTTGATGGCCGCCGGAAAGCTGCAAGAGGTGAAATGGATTCCGCAGCGGCCGGTCACGTATCCGTTTCAAAACGTCAGCAACATCAGCTTGCTCGCTTTGGCGGTGTTGTTCGGCGTGTTGCTGGTGCTGAACCCGACCGGTTCCGGCGCGGGATTCCTGTTTGCCGGTGTTGTTGTGCTGGCGCTGGCGTTCGGAGTGTTGCTGATTATCCCGATCGGCGGAGCGGACATGCCGACGGTGATTTCGATTCTGAATTCGTATGCCGGACTGTCGGCCGTCGCGATGGGCTTTGTGCTCGATAACAAGTTGCTGATCACCGCCGGTGCGCTCGATGGAGCAAGCGGGTTGATCCTGTCGATCATGATGTGCCGAGCGATGAATCGTTCTTTCACCAACGTCCTCTTCGGAGCATTCGGGCAAGTGCAAGCGGTCGCGGTGGACTCCGAGGTGCGGCACTACAAATCGGAAACGATCGAAGGGGCGGCTCAAGTTTTGGAGCAAGCCAGCCTCGTCGTGATCATTCCCGGTTACGGACTTGCGGTCGCACAGGCTCAGCATCGCGTGCGTGAGCTTTACGACCAACTGACCAAAGCAGGCATCACGGTGAAGTTCGCGATTCATCCGGTCGCCGG